>JAEYPG010000072.1 GCA_023410975.1 Pseudomonadota bacterium | reverse complement strand
TGCTGCTGCTGGACGAGCCCACCACGCACCTGGACGCGCCGCATCAGGTGGCGCTGGCGCGGCTGTTCGCGCGGCTGGCGCGCGACCCGGCACACCCGCGCGCGGTGGTGCGCGTGTTGCACGACCTGCCCATCGCGCTGCGTGCCGACCAGGTGGTGGTGATGGCCCAGGGCCGCGTGGTGGCCGCGGGCGCGCCGGGCGACGTGTCGCTGCAGCGCGCGCTGGAAGCGGTGTTCCAGGGTGCGGTGCGCATCGAGCCTGGCGCGGATGGCCGGCCGCGGGTGGAGCTGGCGCTGGACGAGGCGGGCTGAGGCCGCGGCGGGCGGGCGGCCGGCATCACAGGCTTTTGAACAACGGGCTGCGCCTGGCCGGTGCGCCGGCATCCGCAGCAGTGAAGAACTTCTCCGTGTAGATGTCCTGCTCGAAGAGCCGGCCCTGCATGAGCGTGGCGATGCACGCCTCGATCATGGGCGGCGGGCCGCACAGGTACGCCTTGTGGCCGCGGAAGTCGCTGTCGAAGCGGCGCGCGAGGGCTTCATGCACGAAGCCCGTTTCTCCCGTCCAGCCTGCCGCCTCGCCCGCTGAGAGCACCGGCACGTAGCTGAAGTTCGGGTGCCGCGCGGCCAGCGACTCGAACAGCGCCTGGTCGTAGAGCTCGGCCCGGCTGCGCGCGCCGTGGAGCAGCGTGATGGGGAGCGTGAAGCCCTCCGCGAGCAGGTCCAGCAGCATCGACTTCGGGCTGGACAGCCCCGAGCCGCCCGCCAGCAGCAGCACGGGTTTCTGCGCCGACTTGCGCACGAAGAAGCGGCCGAAAGGCCCGGTGAAATCGAGCCGCTGGCCGGCCTGGAGTTGATCGTGCAGCCAGGTGGTCGCGGCACCGCCTTCCACCTTGCGCACGTGCAGCTCGATGCGCGTGTCGCCCGGCGCGCTGGCGATGGAGAAGGCCCGCGCGCCGATGCCCGGCACGTGCAGCATCACGTACTGGCCGGCCTGGAAGTCCACCGGCGTGTCGGCCTGCAGCCACAGGCCGCGGATGGTGGGCGTGAGCATGCGCGCCTCGACCACGCGGGCGGCGTGGTCCTGCAGCGGCACGATGCGCGCGTCCGGGTCCTCGTCGATGTCGGCCTCGATGACCAGGTCCGACTGCGCCGTGGCGCAGCAGGCCAGGAGCTTGCCTTCGTCGCGCTCGAAGTCCATCAGCGCGAAGTTGCTGGCCTCGCCGTGGTCCACCTCGCCGTCGAGGAGCTGCACCTTGCAGGTGGCGCACAGGCCGTGGCCGCAGGCGTGCGGCAGCCACACGCCGGCACGCAGGCAGGCGTCCAGCACGGTCTGGCCTTCGCGCACCGGAATGGCCTGGCCCAGGGGCTCGATGGTGATCTCGTAGCTCATGGCGCGGCTCCTGCTCAGTTGTGCGAGCCGCCCAGGCCCGAGAGGCCCGGCGTGCGCAGGGTGATGCTGGACTTGTGGACCAGGCCGTTGTCGGCCAGTGAGCGGGCCAGGTCGGGCGTGAAGGCCTCGCTGCCGTGGCGCCACTGCACGTGGCGCCAGTCGATGGCGGCGAAGTCGGGATGGCTGCCGTAGATGCCGGGCAGCAGCTGGTCGACCAGCGCGCCGAAGGTCATGGACGGCGCCACCGGCACGCACACGGGCGAGCAGAACAGCAGGTGGTCGTCCCAGCCGATGTAGAGCAGCCGCTGGCCGTGGAAGCGGTCTTCGGCATCGGCGAGGTCGCCGCGGTAGTCGGGGTTCAGGGCGATGACGGGCATGAGAGGTCTCCTGGCGGCAATGCCGCGGCTTCCCCCGGTGCTTGGCCGGGGGGTCACAAGGAAGGGCTGGGGTTCAGGCCGACGGGGTGGTGGCTGCAGCGGGTGCGAGCGCATTCGGCTCACGGCCGGTCCAGCGATCCCAGTTGCGCTGGTCCGGCGAGTGCTTGAACTCCCCGCCGTCCTGCCCCGGCTGGATGCCGTAGTAGCGCAGCACCTCGGCCAGCGGCTCGAAGCCGGGCGCGGTGGGGTCGGCGCCTTCGGGGAAGCAGTTGCCCTGGTAGATCTGGTGCACCGGCAACCAGGCCTGCACGTACTTCTCGGGCTCGCCGTCGAACACGTCCTTGCAGCCGTCCGAGCAGAAGTGGAACTTCATGCCGTGGTAGCTCGATTCGCGCTGGCAGATGCGCGTGGGGTCGTCCGGCTCGGTGAAGGCCATGGGGATCTGGCACACCTGGCACAGCATGGGCAGCGCGTCGTTCACCCAGCGTTGGCCTGCCTTTTCCAGCGCGTCCCAGTGCTCCAGGCGCGGGCGGTAGAGCGCGTCGAAGGTGGCCGGGTACTTCCTGGACAGCCAGTCCAGCTCGTCCTTCTCCGGCACCCAGGTGTGGATCGCCGCGGCCTGGGTGTAGTTGTAGAAGATGCCCCAGGCGATGTGCGAGAGGCGGTCCTTCTCCTTGGCCGCGACCTCGTGGTGCTTGGGCATCCTCACGCCGTAGCGGGCCAGGTCCTGGAACAGCGCGCCGCCGTTCTGCTCGAAATAGATCTCCCAGGCCTCGGCCCAGCTCATCACGCGCTTGGGCAGCATGTAGTCCATCATCATCGACACCAGCGTGAGCAGCCGGTAGCCGCGCCAGAACCACTTGTCCACCCACTTCTGCACGATGGGCAGGTTGGCCGGGTCCTGCTCCAGCATGAACTTCACCACCTCCAGGCCCAGCGTCATGTGGCGCGACTCGTCGCTCTGCGCCGAGAAGCCGAAGGTGACGGTGGCCATGTCGCCGTTGAAGGCGGCGCCGCTCATGAAGGGCATGAACAGCAGGTTCGTCAGCACGTACTCGAAGGAGAACGAGATCGCGGTAATGAACTCGAAGGGCCCGGCGCTCATCGCGTCGTCGAAGTAGCTCTTGGGCACCGACAGGTACCACACGCGGTCGTGCATGTGGTGGAAGTCGTGCAGGCCGTTGAAGTACTTGTTGTAGTGGCTGATGGTGTGGACCTGCGTCTGCGCGTGCCGAAGCTCGTCGATGGCCTGCATCTGGCTGGCGATGCGCGGGCCCACGCCGCGCAGGTTGCGGCCCAGCATCGCGTAGCCGCGGTGCGCGGCGTACTCCAGCGGCGACACGCCCGTGAGGAACAGCTTCAGCGCGTTGAGGTAGCGCGCGTCCGTGACGTTGAACTGGCCGTTGTTCTGCGCGAAGGCATCGATGATGGCGTAGAGCTTCTTCTCCTTCTCGCCCTGGAACTTCCAGTAGGCGTCCATGGTGAGGCGGAAGGGGTCCTCCCACTTGTCCCAGTCGTGGATGACGATGCCCTCGAACTTGTCGTAGGGGAACACGTCGTCCATGGCCTGGTAGCTCGTCTCCCAGCCCAGGTCGCGCGTCAGCAGCGCATACTTTTCCTTGATGCCCAGGCGCTTCGTGCGGGCGGCGGCATTGGTCGTGGCGGTCATGGCTTGTCTCCTGCGTAGGGTTGCGGTGTCAGCGGTTCTGGCCGCGGCACAGGCGGAACTCGTCGTCGCTCTCCTCGATGTTTCCGGAGAGCGAGACCAGGTTGAGATGCAGTTCCTGCACGTCCCAGGGCCGGCCCAGCAGGGCCTCGATGGAGCTGCGGCGGATGACGAGGTGGCCGGGCGCGTCGATCTTCACCATGGCCGGGAAATCGTTGACGCTGGCATGCGGGTTGTCGCCCGCGATGGCCTCGACGATGGGACGCGTGTCGTCGTTGGCCTGCAGGGCGATGAAGACGGGGAGGGCGGTCATGTGGGTATCTCTTCGTTGATGGCTGGTCGGTGGCTGTCCCGTTCGGGCTGGACCTTCGACAAGCTCAGGGCGAACGGGGAAATGAAGCGGGATTGCGGCGGGTCACAGGGCGAGGCCGATGCGCCCGGCACGCGCCTCGAAGTCGCGCGCGACGGCTTCCAGTGCCGCGTCGCCGTCGCCCTCGCCCAGCGCATGGCGGGCCAGCGGCTTCAGCGCGCACAGCACCTCGTCGCGCCACAGCTGCGCCCACTGGGACAGCAGCGCCGCGTTGTGCGGCGATTCCTGCGCGGCGGTCTTGACGGTGGCGTCCACCCAGCGCGCGTGTTCCTCCATCCACTCGGCGATGAAGCCGGTGGCCATGGCCAGGGCGTTGCCGGTGCGCGGGTTCAGCGCCGCTTCGACGGGGCCGAAAGCCAGCGGCAGCAGCAGCCCGTCAAGCACCAGGTTCTGCGCCACCAGCAGCTCGAACCAGTCGCGGGTGACGAAGAGGTTTTCCATCACGCGGCGCACGCCCTGCCAGTGCGGCGCCTGCAGCCACTGCTGCCTGGCGGCGGCGAGCGACGTGCCGCTGCTGCCGTCCAGTGCCAGGCCGATGCGCGAGAGCATCTGCGCCAGGGCCAGGCGGTCCATGGTGGCGAACATGGTGGCCTGGGTGATGGCCGCGCCCCAGCCATAGGCCGTCACGTAGCCGTTGTTCATGTTGGCGCCCCATTCGGCGTGGCGCAGCGGCACCAGCACCTCGGCGATCAGCGCACGCGTGCCTTCGTCGCACGCGGCCAGCAGCCCGCGCTTCTCCACGAAGTCGAACTGCTTCTCCGCCGCGTCCTGCTGGCGGGCGCGGGCCATGGCGTAAGTGCCGTAGTAGTACTGGCGCGGGTCCTTGAAGGCGTACCAGTCGGCCATGCGCACGGCCGTGCGGCGCTTGTCGTACAGCGCGTACTCGGGCTGCCACAGCGGCCGGTAGTGGAAGTTCACCTCCGGCTGCATGTCCAGCGTGGCTTCCTGGTAGCGCGAGGCGGGCTTGTCGGCGCCCAGGCGCCGGGCGATGAACGAGAAGGTGTGTCGGATCGGCTTGATGCTGGTGGTCTGGATATCGACTTGCACGGCTTGTCTCCTGCGCGTGGTGGTTGTGGGAGGGGTGTCCGCGCCTCAGGACGCGATGGCGGGAAAGGGGAGTTCCATGCGCCGGCGCAAGCGCTCCCAGCCGGCCCGGGCCTCGGGCGCCACCTCCATGCGCGTCACGCGCTGGGCGTGGCAGAACTCGGTGAACTGGTCGCCCGTCAGCACCAGTTCCACCGCCAGGTCCGGATCGCCCAGCACGAACTCGAACTCGATGAAGCGGTCGGCCAGGGTGGCGGTGACATGGGCGCTGGGACCGGCGGCCCGTGGCGCGGCCAGGGCGGCGTCTGGAAAAGGAGGGAAGGGCATTTGTTCAATCCACCTGTTCGGGATGCGCCGGAGGCGCGGGTGGACTGAATAACGCAGAGGGTGTGCCAGGCGAGCTAAGTCGTTGATTTTGCTGGCCGTGGAGGAAACGGCGGCTGAAAGCCTGGGTTTACCCGCATGCTCAAATGATCAAAAGCAAGCACATACTTTGATCATATTATTAATGTAAGTTTTAAGATGTATTTGCATTGTTCGGATTCTATTTTGTGTCCTCTGCAACGCAAATTTCATCAAAACATCTTGAAATCATGGTCTCACAGGATAATACTTAATTAATCCATTATTTATTCAGCCTCGCTTGCAATAAATGGCGGGGCCAGCCGGATGCTCCCACATGGTGCGTGGGTCGGCCGGCTGCTGGGAGAAGTGCATGGCCCAGTCCGCATCGCAAGTTCAATTGGACGCCGCTTGGGCTTATGAGCTGGTATTCGTGCCGGCATTGTTCCAGCCCTGGGTGTACCGGACCATCGATGCCTTGCAAATCAAGCCGGGTCTTCGTGTGCTGGACGTGGGCTGCGGCACAGGCATACTGGCCCGTGAAATTCACAGGCATGCCGGACCGAATGCTTCGGTCGTCGGTTTGGATCCCCATCCCGGCATGCTGGGCGTGGCGGCGGAGCTTGCGCCCGGCATTCGGTGGAAGCACGGCGTGGCCGAGTCCATTCCATTTGTGGATGAAACCTTCGATGCCGTGGTGAGCCAGTTCGGCCTGATGTTCTTCACCGACCGCCTCCAGGCCCTGCGCGAAATGCTGCGCGTTCTCGTACCCCAAGGCCAGCTGCTCGTGGTCGTATGGGATGCGCTGGAACATATTCCCGCCTATGCGGCTCTGGTGGCGCTGCTGGAGCGGCTTGCCGGCCGGCAGGCGGCCGATGCACTGCGCTCGCCTTTCACGCTGGGCGATTCGGCGCGTTTGTCCGAATTGCTCACCATGGCCGGGGCGGATTTGGTCATGGTTCGGACCGAAACTGAAATGGCACAGTTTCCAAGTATCCGGACGATGGTCGAGGCCGATCTTCGCGGCTGGCTGCCGGTCATGGGGGTGGACCTGGACGAAAACCGGATCAGCCGGATCCTGTACGAGGCGGAACAGGTTCTCGCACCTTATCTGGAGCCATCCGGCGCCGTCGCCTTTGAAATGCGAGCCCATATCGCCACGGCGACGAGGATGCCCCCCTCGACACCGCCGGGCGCCTGGCAATGAGATACAAGGCTCCGGCAGGGGCAGTCAGCAGCGTTATACGGCACCCGGGATGATGGACCCTCTGATGGGTGCCGTGTGCATCTGCAGGGTGGTTTCCGGAAGGTGTAGAACAGGCTTCCTTTTTGCTGTCCGCGGCCCGGTGCAGCGGGTTTTTTTACATCCTGAGTGACGCTTCAATGAAAAATCAAGGTCCGATCCGTTTTCTCGCCGCGCTGTCGGCGGGTCTGCTGACATTTTTTACCAATCCGGTTCTGGCTCAAATA
>JAEYPG010000068.1 GCA_023410975.1 Pseudomonadota bacterium | reverse complement strand
GGCGCGGGCCGAGCAGCATTTCCAGCTCTTCCACGTCCTGCGGAAAATCATCGGCGCTGCCCATGCGGTCGCGGCGCAGCGCGTGGGCGGTGAACTGGTCGGCGCCAGGTGCGCGGCCCAGGCCCAGGTCGATGCGCCCCGGATACAGCGCCTCCAGGGTGCCGAACTGCTCGGCGATCACCAGCGGCGAATGGTTGGGCAGCATCACGCCGCCGGCGCCGACGCGGATGCGGCTGGTGGCGCCCGCAACGTGGCCGATGAGCACCGCCGTGGCGGCGCTGGCGATACCGGGCATGCCGTGGTGCTCAGCCAGCCAGTAGCGGTTGAAACCCCAGCGCTCGCAGTGCCGCGCCAGGTCCACGGTGTGGCGGAAGGACTGTGCGGCGTCGCCGCCTTCCACGATGGGACAGAGATCGAGAACGGAAAGAGGAACCATGGCGCCATGGTGCCCGCCGTGGCGGCGGTGCGCCGCGAACCGCCGCGTGCCTCCCTGCTGCAAGCGGGGCGTTGCGCCGCGCCCGTCTCACGGCAAGCGACGCAGCGCCCTTGCCTAACGCCTGAGCTCCAGCGCGCGGGCCAAGTCCTCCTCCTGCACCGGCTTGGTCAAGTGCCCGTCGATGCCCGCGGCGCGGGTGCGGACCTGGTCGCGCTCGGTGCCCCAGCCAGTCACGGCCACCAGCACCGTCTGCGCCAGCGCGGGAATGGCGCGCAGCCGCGCCGCCACCTCGTAGCCGTTGAGACCCGGCATGCCGATGTCCAGGAACACCAGCTCCGGCAAGTGCGCCTGCGCCGCCGCAATGGCCTGCAGCCCGTCGTGGACCACGTGCACCTCGTGGCCGTCCATGCGCAGCAGCAGCGCCAGCGTCTCCGCGGCATCCACGTTGTCGTCCACCACCAGCACGCGGCGGCAAGCGGCGGCACCGGCCAGCGCCTGGCCCATGCCGGCCGGCTCGCCAGCAAGCAGCCTGCCCATCGGCAGATCGACGATGAAGGTGCTGCCCTGGTTGGGTCCGGCGCTCTCGGCGCTGATGTGCCCGCCATGCATCTCCACCAGCTGCCGTGCCAGGGACAGTCCGATGCCCAGGCCGCCCTGCGAGCGGTCCAGCGTGCTGCCGACCTGCGTGAACAGGTCGAACACCTGGCCCAGCATGTCCGCCGGAATGCCCATGCCGTTGTCGCTGACCGACAGGCTCAGCCGCTCACCCGGGCGGCGCTCGGCACGCAGCACAAGGCGCCCGCCTTCGGGCGTGTACTTGGCAGCGTTGTTGAGCAGGTTGCTCAGCACCTGAGCCAGCCGCGTGGCATCGGCGTGCAGCAGCACCGGCTCCTGCGGCAGCTCCACGCTCAGCGCATGGTGGGCCGACTCGATCAGCGGCCGGCTGGTCTCCAGCGCCAGCTCGACCACCGCGTTGAGCGAGACCGTGGCCTTCTTCAGCGCCACCTTGCCGCGGCTCACGCGCGAGACGTCCAGCAGGTCGTCTACCAGGCGCACCATGTGCATGAGCTGGCGCT
The DNA here is from genome assembly GCA_023410975.1 of Pseudomonadota bacterium. Lineage (GTDB taxonomy): Bacteria > Pseudomonadota > Gammaproteobacteria > Burkholderiales > Burkholderiaceae_C > Azohydromonas. Next base: position 8,464 of record JAEYPG010000068.1, on the reverse strand, counting down.
CCATGAGCTCGCGCGCCCGCACGCCCACAGGACTGGCCGGGTCGGCATGGCGCAGGATCGCCAGCCCGTTGGACATGGGCGCCAGCGGGTTGCGCAGTTCGTGCGCCAGCGTGGCCAGGAACTCGTCCTTGCGCGTGTCCGCCTCGCGCAGCGCCTCCTCGGCCAGCTTGCGCTCGGTGATGTCCTGCACCGTGCCGCGCAGGCCGACCACCTTGCCCTGCGCGTTCCGGACCACCGAGCCCCGGGCCGTGACCCAGATGGGCTCGCTGCCGCGCCAGGCCCGCACGTCGATCACGTAGCTCGAACCCTGCGCCAGCGCCTGCTGCACGGCCGCATTCATGCGCTCCCAGTCAGGCGGTGGATACAGCACGCCGGACTGCTGCCGGAACGGCGGCACCTGCTCCGGCGAGACGAAGCCGAAGATGTGCAGCAGCTCGGCCGAAGGCTCGGTGAGGTCCGTGGCCAAGTCCCAGTACCAGCTGCCCAACCGCGCCAGGCTCTGCGCCTCGCGCAACTCGGCTTCGCGTTCGCGCAACGCATGCTCCGCCCGCTTGCGCTGGGTGACGTCGCTGAACAGCAGCGCCACCTTGTGCTCCCGCGGCTCACCCACGCGGAAGGCGAAGACGTCGAACCAGCGCCCCATCGAGGCGGCATGCTCCTCGAAGCGCAGCGGCTCGCCGGTGCGTGCCACGCGTCCGTAGGTTTGCACCCAGGAGGGCTCGATGCCCGGCACCAGCTCGCGCACCGTGCGCCCCAGCGCGCCGGCCATGCCGGTGTGGCGCTCGAAGGCCGGGTTGATCTCCAGGAAGCGGTAGTCCTGCGCCTGGCCGGCGGCGTCCAGGACCATCTGCAGGATGCAGAAGCCCTCGTCGATGGACTCGAACAGCGTGCGGTAGCGCGCCTCGCTCGCGCGCAGGCTCTCCTCGGCCAGCTTGCGGTCATGGATGTCGACCGAGGAGCCGTACCACTGCGTCACGCGCCCGGTGGCCGGGTCGTGGTAGGGCTCCGCGCGTACCAGGAACCAGCGGTAGTCGCCCGAAGCCGAGCGGATGCGGTGCTCGACGTTGAAGGCCGTGCCCGTGGCTCGCGCCTGGTTGAAGCGCTCCATCGTGACTTGCCGGTCTTCCGGGTGCAGGACGCTGACGGCGACCTCGGCGGCCGTGCCCGGGTAGCCCGACATGCCCGTGTAGGCGTACCAGTGGCGGTTGAAGAACTCGGTGCCACCCTCGGCGTCGGTGATCCAGACGATCTGCGGCACTGCGTCCGCCATCAGGCGAAAACGCTTCTCGCTGAGCACGAGCGCGGTTTCGGCGGCCTTGCGCCGCGTGATCTCCAGGAACAGCACCGAGAACTGGTCGTTGCCGATGGCCCGCGCCCGCGCCTCGTACCAGCGGTCGTTGAGCGCGGGCACGTGCAGCTCGAATTCGGCGCCCTCGCCCGTGTCCACGACGCGGGCATAGGTGTCGATCACCTCGTCCTGCAGCCCCGGGATGGCCTCGCGCACCGTGCGGCCCAGCGCCTGGTTCACCGGGATGCCGGTCAGCCGCTCAAAGGCCGGGTTCACCTCCACGAAGCGGAAATCGACCATGCGGCCCGCGTCGTCGCGCACGGCCTCGCCGATGAAGAAGCCCTCGCCCATGCGCTCGAACAGGCCGCGCCAGCGCGCCTCGCTCTCGCGCAGCGCCTGCTCGGCGCGGCCGCGCTCGATGAGCTCGCGCGTACGCTCGGCCACCTCGTTCATCAGCTCGACCTCGTGCGGCGTCCACTGCCGCTCGGGGCGCTGGTTGAGGTAGACGATGGTGCGCAGCCGCCCGGCCTTGAACAGCGGCACCACCAGGATCGCCCGCGTGTCCACCTCGTGCGAGGTCCGGATCGTCGCCGCGTCGCTGGTGAGCGGGTGATGGCGCACGTTGGCGATGACCACCGGCTCGCCCGCGCGCAGCCGGTCAATCACCGGCTGGCCGAAGGCGCTGGCCGGAAAGCGGCCCATCAGCGGCGGCACGCTGCCGTCGGTCCAGCACACGTCGTAGTCAATGAGGTCCAGCTGCTCATCGACATGGCCGTAACCCACCCGGTTGACCCGGAAGTGGCGGCCGAGCATTGCGCTGACCTCCTGCAGGATGGCGCGCGTGTCGCCGCAGCCGCGCAGCACGTCGGTGAGCGTCAGCAGGAAACGTTGGCGCTGGGCGGCGTCGGATTGGGACATCGGGCGGGCCGGGGTTTCGCGAGGGGTCGAGTGTCCCAGCTTGCCGCATGCCTGCCCGGGCATCGGTCCCGGCCTGCGGGCCCGCAGCGCGCGGCGTCATGCCCGCCGGCTCAGCGCCGCGTGACCACGATCTCCAGGTACTCGCTGGGGACCACCAGCGTTCCGTCCTGCGCTCGGTTGAAGCCGCCCATGAGGTCGAGCAGGTCGTTGAGCAGCGTCGTCTGCCCCGCATCGTCCAGGGCGTCGAAGGCCTTGAGCACCGGGCCGTAGTAGGTGCGGAAGATTTGCAGCATGTGCTCCGGCGAGCGATAGCGGAACACGAAGTGGCGCGACGCAGCCTCGATCCGCACCGCGTCCGCGCGGAACAGCTCGTCAATGCGTTCGCGCGTACCCCACAGCGCGGGCGAGGTGACGCCGGCCGGCGGCGGCACGTGGCGGCCCATGGTCTTGAACAGCTGGCCGATGAAGCCCTGCGGCGTCCAGTTGGCCATGCCGATGCGCCCGCCCGGGCGGCACACCCGCAGCATCTCGGCCGCCACGCGGGCCGCATCGGGAGCGAACATCGCGCCAAAGGTGGAGACGATCACGTCGAAGCTGCCGTCGTCGAAGGGCAGCGCCTCGGCATCGGCCTCGCGGAACTCGATGTCCAGCCGCTCGGCCGCGGCCCGCTCGCGGCCTCGCTCCAGCAATGCGGGCACATAGTCGGTGGAAGTCACCTCGCACCCCCTTCGCGCCGCAGCCAGCGAGGCGTTGCCATTGCCGGCGGCGACGTCGAGCACGCGCTCGCCCGAGTGCAAGTCCAGCGCTTCGCACAGGGACTCGCCCACGATCTGCAGCGTGGTGCCGACCACGGCGTAGTCGCCGGAGGACCAGGCGGCGCGCTGGCGCGTCTTGACGGCGCAGAGGTCCACGGCCGGGGCGGCGATGGCAGACGAAGGCTGGACAGAGGCAGACAATGCGTTCATGGCAGGGACTCCGGTGGCTTGAAGCGGTGGGCGGCGAACTTGCCGCTGCCGCCGCAAGCCACTGTCCGGCCCCGCCGTGGAAGGTCGCGTGGGAACGGGCGTGGAAACGAACGTGGAATCGGGCCCCGGCGTCGTCCCGGCGCTGCGCCTGCGGCTGCTCGGCGCGCTGGAAATCAGCCGCGGCGGCGCGGCAGTGACGCTGCCGCCGTCCCGCAAGGTGCGCGCCCTGGTGGCCTACCTGGCGATGGCCCGCCGCCCCGTGGCCCGCACGCAGCTGTGCGAGCTGCTGTGGGATATCCCGAACGACCCCCGCAGCGAGCTGCGCTGGTGCCTGAGCAAGGCGCGCCCGGTACTGGACCAGCCCGGCCACCCCCGGGTGCTGGCCGATGCCGAGGCGGTGCGGCTGGACCTCGATGGCGCGCGGGTCGATGCGCTGGAGGTCGATGCCGCCGTGCAAGGCGGCATCGCGACCCTGGCGCCGGACCGGCTGCACGCCCTGGCGGCGCTGTTCGAGGGTGAGTTCCTACAAGACCTCGATATCGGGCGCAGCGCGCCCTGGAGCGCCTGGCTGCTGGGCCAGCGCCGGCGCTTCCACGCCGCGCGCGCGGCGATCCTGGAACACCTGGCGCGCGCGCTCGACCCAGGCAGTGACGAGGCCCTCGCCTGTCTGGAGCAGTGGCTGCGGCTCGCGCCCTTCGACCGTCGCGCGCACGAAAGCCTGCTGGACGCGCTGGCCCGGCGCGGGCGCCTGCGCGAGGGCGAGGAGCATCTGGCCGCCACCGCGCGGATGTTCGAGGCCGAGGGCCAGGACTGGAGCACGCTGGGCCGAGCCTGGCGCGCCGCCAAGGAGCGCCACGCCGCGCCGCCCGCCCGGGTGGCGGAACAGCCGGCGGTGACGGTGACGGCGATCGAAATGGCAGCGACGCTGGAGGTGCTGGAGCCGGTGAAGCCGCTGGAGGCCACTGCGCCGCGTCGCGCCTCCATCGCCGTCATGCCGTTCATGGACCACTCGCGCGCCACCGCCACGCGCGGCGGACTGGCCGACGGTCTGGCCTACGACGTCATCACGCGTCTGGCCAAGCTGCGCAGCATGTTCGTCATCGCGCAGGGCACCGTGTTCGCGCTCGACCAACAGCACGTCGGCGCCGAGGAGGCCGGGCGCACGCTGGACGTGGACTACATGGTCAGCGGCTCGCTGCGGCGCGAGGGCACGCGCGTCGCGGTGAGCGTGCAGCTGGTGGAGACGCGCACCGCGCGCATCGTGTGGGCAGAGCTCTTCAACAGCCGCTGCGACGAGGCCCTGGGCGTGCTGGAGGACATCGGCAACCGCATCGTGTCCTCGGTCGCCAGCCAGATCGAGGTGGCCGAGCGCAACCGCGCCATCCTCAAGCCGCCCAGCTCGCTCGATGCCTGGGAGGCACATCACCGGGGCCTGTGGCACATGTACCGCTTCGACCGGGCGCACAACGAGCAGGCGCATCACTTCTTCGAGACCGCCACGCGGCTGGACCCGGGCTTCGCGCGGCCTTGGGCCGGCTTGTCGTTCACGCATTTCCAGAACGCCTTCCTGGGCTGGAGCGAGCGCGGGCACGAAATCGAGATGGCCTACCGCACGGCGTCGCAGGCGGTCATGGCCGACGACCGCGACCCGGCCGCGCACTGGGCGCTGGGCCGGGCGCTGTGGCTGCGCGGCGCGCTTGCCGAGTCGCTCGTGGAGCTGGAGACCTCCACCGATCTGAGCCCCAATTTCGCGCTGGGCCACTACACGCGGGCCTTCGTGCAGGCGCAATCCGGTGACGCACAGGATGCGATCCGCGCCTCGGACCTCTCGCGCGAGCTGAGCCCTTTCGACCCGCTGCTGTTCGGCATGCTGGCCACGCGCGCCGTGGCGCTGATGCGCCTGGGGCGCCACGACGAGGCCGCAGACTGGTCGTTGAAGGCGGCGGCGCGGCCCAACGCTCACGTGCACATCCAGGCCATCGCGGTGCATTGCTTGGCGCTGGCGGGCCGGCTGGACGAGGCCCGCGCAACGGCTGCCGCCATCGGCCGGCAATGGCCAGGCTACGGATGCGAAGACCTGCTGCGCGCCTTCCGCTTCGATGCGCCAGCCGCCGCGGCACTGCGCCAAGCTGCCGGCAGCGTCGGCTTGAAACAAGCGCCCGGCCTGAAGCTGATCAACCCAGATAAGTGACTCTAATCTCAGATATCAAATACAAAACTCAAATCCCAGGCAAAACGATGGCAGCACCGGAAGCTGAAAGCCCACAAGCACTTACAGAGTGCAATGTGCGCTCTCATCCACAAACAGGCCAGCGGCCCTCCCCTGCCTGGTGTGCCGAGCGCGCATCCTGAGGCGCTCCAGGAGAGACGGTTCAAAAAGAAGACGCAGAGCTTCGTTTCCGGAACCATTGGCACGAGTGCCCGCGCAAGCCGGGCCAAGTCGTGCAAATCGCGGGTTCCAAGCGGCTCCAGGCTCGGCTTGGAGCCGGGGCGGCGATGCCGGTCTTGCAAGAGGGCGCGGTCGGATCGCGTTGATGCGGACCGCGCCGGCTGGCCGCAGAAGCTGCCAGGGTGGGCCATCGACACTGGCATGGCTGCCGCGGCCATCGGCCCCGCAGGGCCACGTTGTGCAGTCCCCACCGCGGGCCACGGGCGCGCCGTCGGAGCGGAACCGCCACGGTGTCGAGTCACGCGCCGTGTCCCGGCTCATGCGCCCTCAGGCCCGATGCAGAACGGGTTGCCTGTCCTGCCCGTGAAGCCGAACCCTGTGACATCGCCGGCAGGCTTGGCCGGCAGCGCCATGCGCGCTGGCCCGCCCGGAGCCCGCAAGCAGGCCACACGCGGGCGATAGCGGCTCAGGCCGGTTGCATGCCGTTGGCGCGTTTGGGCGCGTCGGCGGCCTGCGACACCAGAAAATCCAGCAGGGGACGCACGCTCTCGGGCTGGGCGCAGGTGGCGGCGATGCCGGCAGAGAACATGGTGATGATCTGGATGTCGTCGGGCAGCGGCCCCACGACATCGATGCCCTGCAAGTGGATCAGCTCACTGAGCTGCTGGAAGCCCAGCTCCACCTTGCCATCGGCCACCAGCGACCCCACCGGCACGCCGGGAGGTGCCTGCACGATGCGGTCTTGGATCTGCGCTGCGATACCCCAGCGCTCGAACAGCTTCACCAGCGCCACGCCACTGGGGCCTGTGGAATAGCTCAGGCTGCCTGCAGCCAGGACCGCCTGCTTCACTGCGGCCTCCGAGCCCAGATCGGGCCGCGGTGCCCCGGCGCGCACGGCGACGGCGACGCCCGAGCGGACGAGATCGGTACGGGTACCGGCGACGACCTTGCCGGCCTGGATCAGCTGCTCGATGGCATTGGAAGCCAGGACCACGAGATCGAAAGCTTCGCCTGCCTGCACGCGCTTGACGGCATCGACGCCGCCGACGGACTCGACGGAGACCGCCTGCTGGGTCTGCTGCTGGAATTGGCCGATCAGGTCCGCCAGCAGTTGCTTGGTGGCCATGGACGAGATGATGCGGATGGGGGATGCCACGCGGCGACTCCTCTGGAAGTTTGTGGGGCGGCCTCTAGGGGCCGGACGAGGGCTGCCATTATTTCGGCGTTGCGCGGTCCCGCGCTCCGTTGCCGCTGAGGCCGCATCGGCAACGGAGCGCGGCTGTTCCACGGATCGGCACGGCCGAGGCCTGGTCGGGGTGGTGGCAGCGGACGGCTCGGCGCGGTACGCACGCCTCCGCAGCGCCAGCCTTCGCCCGCCTGTTGGTAGCCGTGCATCCGGCCTGCATTTAACGGGCGGACGCTTGCGCCGCCGGCCAGTCGGCGATGAAGCGGTCGCCTTGGTCGTCCAGCCGCCGTGGTACGGGACCACGGGCCCGCACATTGCGGCTCCTGACGACTGCACCCGGTCACCTTCAAGGTCCGTTCTTCCCCGTACTGCACCCTGTGGAAGCGACGCCATGACGCCAGATTCGACCCATTACCAAATTCCCTCACATATCCCTTCGATACCTGAATGTCGACGAGCTGCGGAGGCTCAGCAGTTGATCGGCCGTGGTCATGCAGGCATGAGCAACCGCGACCGTGGTACCAGACCACACCCTGCGCTGGCGGCCGGCATCCACGCGCCACGGACATTCCTGCCGGCAGTTGGTCGCAGTGGGGCTGCACCTCGGCTCACCGGCTGCAGCCTGCCGCAGCCTCCAGACCGGCAGCGGCAAGCGCACGGTGCCGGGCCGAGACCCATGAAGTGGGCGGAGGCCCACACCGAGCCAGGACACAAGACTTCAAACAGCCTAGCTTGGGCTTCTCGCCGTCCCGGTCTCGCGTTTCAACCACGCTCATTGCGGTAGGCCCATGGACACACGCAGCGAGGCGGCGGCAGCCGAAAGGCGCGCATCGCGGCGAACTCGCACGGCCACCGCGTCTCTCATATCCCTTGTCTTGGCCCGACAAGGCCAGCATGGGGACGCCGGTGTTGCGTGCTTCCTGCCCTCTACTCCTGGACAACACGAACTCCGATCTCGTGGCGCCCCGAGGCCAGGCCCTCACGGCGCTGGCTGCCTGCGCGGTCGCTCACCCACAGGCGTCATTACTGTCTCGTCCACAGGTCGAGGCCTCCCACGCTCCAGCTCCTGGGGCCCCGAGAAGCCGGACCAACCACCCCATGGCAACCGTTCAGGTATGGCTTCCGCGGCGACCATCAACACATGAAGAGATCCGGCCACCCTGTCGGCATGGCACTGTGCTTCGGGTTGTGTGGTACGGGACCACACCCCTTGACGTGTCAAGGCAGCGCGAACCGGCCTCCATGCCAGTCCATGCGGAAGCCGCCACGTACACCAGCGCGCGGCCTTGCCTAGCCTACTTTCCAGACCTCAAGCCGCAACGTCATGACATCCGCCTGAAGGGCTCTTCAGCAGCTCGGAGCGGCGCGGGAAACCACCCGGCTGTTTCGCTGGCACGGCCACAAGCGCTTATCTCCTGCGGTGTGGTACGGGACCACACCCGCGCACCGTCCGGATGGCCACTCTGCACCGGGGTCAGCGCCGTCCAAGCGACGCCCATCGACATACGCGGAGACCTGATAGCGTCTCCAGCATGGTCACACCGTACCGTGCACCGGGGTGTGGTACGGGACCACACTCACCACGCGGTCCGGCACGGTGGAAACTGACGCTGAGCCTGGCTTGTGACGAGCTGGAAAAACGGCGCCACGGCACTCGCCTCAGCAACCTGCCTCGATACGCGAAGAGGCGCGGCCAGCCCACCGGTGTGGTACCAGAC
>JAEYPG010000055.1 GCA_023410975.1 Pseudomonadota bacterium | reverse complement strand
CGACACCAGCTCGGCCGCGGCGGCCTTCACCGCCGCCTCGTAGCCCGCCTGCGTGCCGTACAGCTCTTCCAGCGAGGGCCGCGCATCGCCCGCCGCCAGCCGCGCCGCCATGGTCTTGTGGAAGGGGATGAAGCTGCCGGTGAGGTTGGACAGGTCCACGATGCCCGGCGTGGCCACGTAGTTGAACTCGATGCTCGTGCCCAGCGGCACGCGCGCCTCCACGCTGCGGATGCCCGCCCGCGTCAGCCCGGTGGCCGCATCCACCTGAGGCACCAGGATCGCGTAGTCCTTGTTCAGGTAGGCCGGCGGCAGCAGCGTGGCGATGCCGGACTCGTCCTGAGGCAGGTACTGCGGGCCGAAATCCAGCAGCGGGAAGCCGTTGTAGCGCGCCAGGTACGTGAAGTCCGGAATCGGCGTCGGCGTGCCGTTGACGGGCCAGCTCAGGCCTTTCATCGCCGGGAAGGTGACCGCGTCGGGCCGCACCAGCGTGCCGTCGGCGATCTTCGGCACCTGGGTCGCCGGCGGCTCGGTGCCGCGCACCACCCAGTCCTCCAGCGCCAGGAAGAGGGCGCGGAAGGTATCGTTGAAGTGCACCACCGTGCCCGCCGGGTACACGTTGCGCGTGGGCGCGTAGCTGATGCTGCCTACCCCGCCCGCGCCGCCGTGCTGCGTGCTGCTGTAGTAGTAGATGCGGGCGTTGGCCGGCTGCGCCAGGTCGCGCAGCCCGTTGGCGTCGGTGAGCACCGGCGAGCCCTGCAGCTGCCAGAACTCGGTGCCCGAGAGGCCCAGGAAGAACTTCGGGCAGGTGGCGGTGGCTTCGCAGCGCGCCATCACGCCGCCCTTGCGGCCGCTGACCTCGTCCACGTAGTCCTTGTCCAGCCCGCGCGGCGCGGTCTGGCCGAAGGCGGTGTGGTCGGTGCGCAGCCCGCCGCCGCCGCCCGGCACCGCGAAGCGCGTGTTGATGTTGGTCTGCCGCGCCGCCACGTGCGCGTACATCCCGTCGAACACCTTGGAGCCGTCCAGCGCCTGGTTGAAGCCCAGGTGCAGGAAGGTCTTCATGGCGTTGCCCGACTGCGAGGTGCCCTGGCCGATGGTGCTGGTGATCTTGCCGGCCAGCGGGTTGGCGGTGCCGGCGGCGTCGGCCGCCGCGCCGCGGAAGAAGCTCACCGTGTCGCGCAGCGCCGCCAGGCCCACGCCCATCACCTTCGGGTCCTTGGCGACGTAGACCAGCTCGTACAGGTACTTCGGGTCGAAGCCGCCCTTGAGGCAGACGCTGGCCGGGTTGGGCGTGCCGGGGAAGGGCGTGGCCGCGTCGCAGGCGGCGAACTTCCAGTCGCTGGCCGGGATGAGCACGCGCGGGTCGGTCTCGTTGGCGCGGCGCGTGAGCGAGAAGCCGGGCTGCGTGTTGTCCAGCGTGGCGGGCTCGTAGGGAATCATGCTGCCGTTGAACACGCCGCCGGGCAGCGCCATCGCGGGCGTGGCGGCGCTGGGCACCAGCTCGGCGCGGTAGGGGCCGGTGATGCTGCTGCCGTCCGGGTTCCTGGCCACCGGCACGGTGGCGGTGAGCCGCGCCGGGCTGCTCTTGGGCACGTCGCCCTGCCAGGCGGCGTAGAGGACCACGTAGCCGCGCTCCAGGTACACGGCGTCGCTGGGCGTGGCCGCCGGGTTGAGCATCGTGAGGATGTTGCCGCGGTTGGGCGCGTCGTAGCGCAGCACGCCGCTGGCCTTGCTCATGTCCTTGGGCTTGAGCATCACGAACTCGGCCTTGTACTCGACCATGCCGCGCGCGTTCACCGGCGCCAGCGCCAGGTCCTGGATCACGGCGTTCTTCGGGTCCTTGGGATCGATCTCGCCGCTGATGACGCCGCTGACCTTCTCGTACGTGCCCACGCTGCCGTAGCTGCCCGGGAAGTCCTCAGTGGCCGTGACGGACAGGCGCAACTCGGGCTTGGCCGTGGGTGCCGGCGTGGCCGGCGGGTCGTCGCTGCCGCCGCAGGCGGACAGCAGCGCGGCGCTGGCGCACAGGGCCAGCAGGCTTTTCTGGAATCGCATGGAGTCTCCTTGGGATGAGCTCAGCCTCACCGCCGTGCCGGCGGTGGCTGGAAGGGGCCTTCTTCTGTGGAAGGCCTTGGGGATGGAAACGGTGCGCCCGCGGCGCCAAGGGCCGCCGTGGGCGCCGAGCCGTCAGGAGCGCGGCATCACTCCGCCTCGATGCCGGCGGCCTTGATCACGCGGCCCCACTTCTGGGTCTCCTCGGCCTGGAACTTCGCCAGCTCCTGCGGCGAGGCGATCCAGGGCTCGGCGCCGCTGCTCTCGAAGAAGGTCTTGGCCGCGGCGCTCTTCACGGCCGTGCTCAGCAGCTCGTTGAGCCGCGCCACCACCGGCTGCGGCGTGGCCGCGGGCACGTAGGCGGCGAACCAGTAGCCCATGTCGTAGCCCTTGACGCCGGCTTCGGCGATGGTGGGCACGTCGGGCAGCATCGGGCTGCGCTTGGTGGTGGAGTAGCCCAGCGCGCGCAGCTTGCCGGCCTTGACCTGCGGCACGCCGGTGGCGGTGTCGGTGATCATCAGGTCGATCTGCCCGCCCAGCAGGTCCGTCACCGCCTGCGGGTTGCTCTTGTAGGGCACGTGCAGGATGTCGGTGCCGCTGAGCTGCTTGAACATCTCGCCGGCCACGCGGCTGGACGAGCTGCCGCTGCCGAAGCTGAGCTTGCCGGGCGTCTTGCGCGCCTGCGCCAGCAGGTCCGCGACCGTCTTGTAGGGCGCGTCCGCCCGCACCACCAGCACCTGTCCGCCCTTGCCCAGGCCCGCGACGGGCGCGAAGTCCTTCACCGGGTCGTAGGGCAGCTTCTTGTACAGGTGCTCGTTGGCCGCATGCGTGGTGTTGGTGGTGATCAGCACGGTGTAGCCGTCGGCCGGGGCGCGCGCGGCGGCCTGCGCGGCCATCATCCCGCTGGCGCCGGCCTTGTTGTCCACCACCACGGGCTGCTTCGTCTGCTCGGTGATCGACTGGCCCAGGGCGCGCGCGAGCTGGTCGGTGGCGCTGCCGGCGGCGAAGGGCACCACGAAGGTGACCGGCTTCTCCGGGTATTTCACTTGAGCCTGCGCGGCGGGCGCGCCCAGCGCGGCGAGGGTGGCGGCGGCAATGGCCGCGAGGGCATGGCGGCGGGGGAAATGGGTCATGGCTTGTCTCCTTGGGTCTTGGTGTGTCAGGCCGGCTGCCGCAGCAGCGGCGCCAGCTCGGCGGGAACGTCGATCTCGATGTCCAGCAGCAGGAAGGCCAGTGCCTTGCCATGGCTGTCCAGGTTCAGGGCGTCGTTGACGCCGCCGTCGAGCACGCCCTCCAGCACGAAGTTCATGGCCTGCAGCCGGGGCAGCAGGTGGCGCGTGACGCGGCGCGGCCGGCGGTGCGCGAACTGGCGCGCCACGGCCTCTTCGGTCACCTGCGCTTGCAGCAGCGGGTACAGCGCCGGGTGCCAGGCGATGACGCTGATGTTGGAAATGTTTCCCTTGTCGCCGGTGCGGCCGTGGGCCAGCTGCCGCAGGGGCACGCGCAGGGCGTGGTCGGTGCTTGCGCTCATTCGACGAACTCCAGTTGCGCGCTCACGCGCTCGCGCGGCACCAGGCAGGACACGGTGCCCAGCCGCTGGCGCAGCCCCGTGCGCACGCCGCCGCCGCCGGCGGGGCCGCAGGTGTAGAGCGCGGTCACCTCGCGCGCCAGCCGCTCGGCCTGCTTCCTTTCGGTGTGGTTGAGCGCCACGCGCAGCCGCACGTCGCGCGCGTCGCCCACCGGCTGGCTCGACAGCCACTGCCCGGCGTCGTCGCCGAACACGCTGGCCACGCCGATGAGGTCCACCCGCAGCGACCCGCACTCGGCCAGGCGCCGGCGCAGCACGTCGCCCGCCAGCCGCGCGCGCGCCTCGGCGCCGCGCCCGGCGTAGGAAATCTCGCCCTCGGCCAGCCAGCCCTGGGCGTGGAACACGTTGGCCTTGAGGTGCGTGGGCCGCGCGTGGCCGCGCACGCCGTGCAGCCGCACGCGGTCGGGGCCCACGGTCTCGACCCAGGCGTCGGTGATGTCGGCCACCACGTCCGGCGTGAGGTAGGCGGCCGGGTCGTGCAGCTCGTACAGCAGCTGCTCCTTGACGGTGTGCTCGTCCACGCAGCCGCCGGTGCCTTCGGCCTTGCCGATGACGCAGCCGCCGTCGGCGTCCAGCTCCGCGATGGGGTAGCCGACGCTGGCCAGGTCCGGCACGTCCTTGAAGCCCGGGTCGGCGAAGTAGCCGCCGCAGACCTGCGCGCCGCACTCCAGCAGGTGCCCGGCCATGGTGGCGCGCGCCAGGCGGTCCCAGTCGTCGCCGGCCCAGCCGAAATGCGCCAGCGCCGGGCCCACGGTCAGCGAGGGGTCGGCGACGCGGCCGGTGATCACCACGTCCGCGCCCGCGCGCAGCGCCTCGGCGATCGCCTCCGCGCCCAGGTAGACGTTGGCGCTGGCGATGTTCAACCCGTCCGCCGCCGCGCCCAGGGCCTCGCGCAGCAGGCCGCGGTGGGTTTCATCCGAGAGGTCGTCGCCGCTGACCAC
>JAEYPG010000053.1 GCA_023410975.1 Pseudomonadota bacterium | reverse complement strand
AGCTGCTGCTGTACTGCCAGCCGAAGCTGCGCATGGCCTCGTCCGAGGTCTGCGGCGCGGAAGCGCTGGTGCGCTGGCAGCACCCGAGGCTGGGGCAGGTGAACCCGGGCGAGTTCATCGGGTTGGCCGAGCAGACGGGCCTGATCACGCCGCTGACCTACTGGATGCTGGACGCGGCGTTGCGCCTGAGCCACGCCTGGCACGAGGCTGGCCAGCGCGCGCAGCCGTTGTCGGTCAACCTGTCCGCGCGCGACCTGCACGACCCGAAGCTGCTGGAACGCATCGAGCATGCGCTGGCGACCTGGGGTGCGGAGCCGGACTGGATCGAGTTCGAGCTGACCGAGAGCGCGCTGATGCTGGACCCGACCGCCGCGATGGAGACGCTGGTGCGGCTCAAGCGGCTGGACCTGCGCCTGGCCATCGACGACTACGGCACGGGCTACTCGTCGCTGTCGTACCTGCAGCGGCTGCCGGTGGACGCGATCAAGATCGACCAGTCCTTCGTGCGCGCCATGCGGCACGACGACGGCTCCACCGCCATCGTGCGCTCCACCATCGAGCTGGCGCACAGCCTGCACCTGCAGGTGGTGGCCGAAGGCGTGGAGGACGACGAGACCTTCGGCGAGCTGGCGGCGCTGAAGTGCGACATGGCGCAGGGCTACTGCATCTGCCGCCCGCTGCCGGCGCAGGAGTTTCAGCAGTGGTGCGCGGGCCACGCCTGAAGGCGTGGCGGGCACGCTTCAGAACGCGTGCCGCATCCCGAGCATCACGCCCGTCTGCGACGCGCCGGCCACCGGGTTGGCGCCCGGAGCGCCGCCGCTGACCGACACCGCCAACGTGCCGTCGTTGCGGATGTGGCCGACCGTGGCGTAGACCGCCGTGCGCTTGGAGAAGCTGTAGGTGCCTCGCAGCCCCGCCAGCGTGGCCTTGTTGCCGCTGTCCTTGAAGCGCAGCTGGTGCAACTGGCCGTCCAGCACGAAGGCCGGCGTGACGCTGTAGGCCGCGCCCAGGTACCAGAGGTCGCTGCGCGGCGTGGCGGGGTTGCCCTCGTTGTCGCGGCGCAGCAGGCCGGCGCCGAGCTTCAGGTTCGAGAACTTGACGTAGCCGTTGGCCGAGACGCGCGTGTCCTTCTGCGCGCTGCTGGTCAGCCCCGCGAAGGCGCCCGGGCCGCCGCGGATCTCGTCGATGGCCAGCGCGGCGCCCCAGGATGCGGCGTCGTACTTCAGCAGCGCGGACCACTCGCGGCAGGCGCTGCGGTCGGCCGCGTTCTCGCCGGGGCAGTTGGTGCCGACCGGGCTGGGACCGGCGTTCACCGCGTCGCGCCCCACGCTGTAGGTGGCGCCCACCGTAAAGCCCTTGAACGTGCCCCGGTACGCCAGCGCGTTGTCGGCGCGGGCATTGGGGATGTAGCTGTCCAGCGAGCCCGTGCCGTAGACGTTGGGGCCCAGGATGTCGGCCTCCAGCAGCGACCAGAACAGCGTCGTGTACTGCCGCCCCAGCGACACGGTGCCCCAGTCGCCGGACAGCCCGACGAAGGCCTGCCGGCCGAACAGGCGCCCGCCCTGCATGGAGCTGCCCGTGTCCATCGCCAAGCCGGACTCCAGCGTGAATACCGCCCGCAGGCCTCCGCCCAGGTCCTCGTTGCCGCGCAGGCCCCAGCGCGAGGGCAGCGTGCCGGTGAGCGTGGGCACGCGCGTGAGGCCGGTGCCCGCAGGGCCGACGTTGGTCACGTGCTCCACGCCGGTGTCCACCAGGCCGTAGAGCGTGACCGTGCCCTGCGCCTGCGCAGCGGTGGTGAGGGCGGCCAGGGCCAGGAAGGGCGTGAGATGCCGGGCTTTCATTGGAATGTCTCCTTGGTGAATGAGTGCTTGGGTGCCGTCAGGGACGAGTCGGCCCAGGCGGCCGGGACGGCGTCCGGCAGCCGGGCAAAAGGCAAGGGGAATCCGGGCCGCGTCGCCGCGGCCTGATTCACGGGCGTTGAGGGCGCCGAGGCCCGCGCGGGCCCGGGCGCCGGCGGGTCAGTGCATGACGAAGCCGCCGTTGACGGCCAGCAGCTGGCCGGTGACGAAGCGCGCCAGCGGCGACAGCGCGAACACCACCGCGCCGCTCACGTCCTCGGGCAGCTGCTCGCGCTGCAGCGCTCGCTGCTCCACGTACAGGCGCTGCCGGTGCTCCGGCACGTATTCCGTGGCCTCCACCAGCGTCAGGCCCGGCGCCACCGCGTTGACGGTGATGCCGTCCGCGCCCAGCTCGCGCGCCAGCGAGCGCGTCATGGCGATGACGGCGCCCTTGCTGGCGACGTAGGCCATCAGGTTCGGCGCGCCCCACAGCGGGGTGTCCGAGGCGAGGTTGACCACGCTGCCGCGGCCGGAGGCCTTGAGCGCCGCCGTGCAGGCGCGCGCCATGAGCCAGGTGCCGCGCACGTTGACGTTCATCACGCGGTCCCAGACCTCGATTTCCAACTCCTGCATCGAGCGCCCGCCGGAATTGGTGATGGCGCCGTTGTTGACCAGCCCGTCCAGGCCGCCCAGCAGCGCGGCGGCCTCTTCGGCGCAGCGCGCCACCGAGGCGGGGTCGGACAGGTCCAGCGCCACCGCCTGCACGTCCAGCCCGCTTTCGCGCAGCGACGCGGCAGCCTGCTGCGCCAGCTCGTGCAGCACGTCGGCGATCACGACGCGCCCGCCATGCAAGGCGATGGCGCGCGCGAATTCCAGCCCCAGGCCGCGCGCGCCGCCAGTGACCAGGACGCGGTGGCCCTGAAGAAGAGAAGAGGAAGGAGGAGCAGCAGTGTTCATGGGCTTCGGTCGTTCAGCTCAGGGCCAAGGGGAAAGGCGCCGGGCAACAGCTTGTCGGCGTTGTTCATAAGAGAAACAAAAGTTCATTACTGAACTGCTATTTTCTTCAACGTAGACGGCGTTCCGCAGGCATCCGTCAGGGTTAACGCGCCCCGTCCATCTGTCAGGCATGACTTGACGCAGCGCAGACGAAGCCTATACTTCGTTTTACTGGCTGTCCAACGTTTCATTAGTGAAACACAACGAGGCAAACATGACCCGATCTGCTACCACCGACTTCCCTGCGCTGCCCGACGTGCCGGCCGGCATGAGCTTCCAGCAGTGGATGGAGTCGCGCTGCGCGCTGCACCGCACGCGACGCTACGACTGGAACGCGCTGAAGTTCCAGGCCGACTTCGATCCGAAGTACCGCCGTGCGCAGATGCGCTACATGGGCACCGGCGGCACGGGCGTCTCGGCCGACACCAACACCGTCCCGGCCGAGCACTTCACTTTCTCGACCATGATCATTCCGGCCGGCAACGAGGGGCCGATGCACCTGCACACCGACGTGGAAGAGGTGTTCTTCGTGCTGCGCGGCAAGGTCAAGGTGACCTGCGAGAAGGACGGCCAGACCTGGGAAGCCATCCTGGGCGAGCGCGACCTGATCTCCATCCCGCCCGGCGTCTACCGCGGCGAGGTCAACATCGGCGAGGAGGACGCGCTGATGTGCGTGATGCTGGGTGCCAATAAACCGGTCACGCCCACGTACCCGCCCGAGCACCCGCTCACCAAGGTCAAGCGCTGAGGCGGAGCGCGGCATGAGCCTGTCGATTCCTCCGCTGCGCCGCGTGCGCTGCTCGCAGGGCGAGCTGGCGTGGCGCGAGGCCGGCACCGGTCCGGCGCTGGTGCTGCTGCACGGCATCGGCTCGGGCTCCGGCTCGTGGCTGGGGCAGTTCGAGGGCTTGGCCGATCGCTACCGCCTCCTGGCCTGGGACGCTCCCGGCTACGGCGCCTCGGCGCCGCTGGCCGAGGCGCATCCGCGCGCCGGGCACTACGTGCAGGCGCTGGACGAGTGGCTGGGGGCGCTGGAG
>JAEYPG010000021.1 GCA_023410975.1 Pseudomonadota bacterium | reverse complement strand
CCTCCAAGGCCACTGCGGCGCCGGCGGCGCAGGGCGCCCTGGCGCGCGACGCGCGCGCGAGCAAGATCATCGGCCGCGAGGTGCGCGACCCCAACGGCGCCAAGCTGGGCGAGATCAACGACCTGATCGTGGACCTGGGCAGCGGCCGGCTGCAGTACGCGGTGCTGTCCTTCGGCGGCGTGGCCGGGATCGGCGACAAGCTCTTCGCCTATCCCGTCAACGCCTTCCGCACCTCGCCCAACAGCGACGACCTGGTGCTCACGGTGGACAAGAACCAGCTCAACGCGGCGCCGGGCTTCGACAAGGCGCGCTGGCCGGGGCTGGACGCGGACGCCTACTGGCGCGACGTGGACCGCCACTTCGGCGCCGCCGGCCGCAGCAGCGAGCGCTCCTCCACGGCCACGGCGGCCGCCGGCGGCCAGCGCCTCATGCGCATGAGCCAGCTGCTCGACAAGGATGTCAACGACCGCCAGGGCGCCGATGCCGGCGAGATCGAGGACGTGGTGGTGAACATGGCGCAGCAGCGCGTGCATTACGTGGTGCTGGACTTCGACAAGAAGTGGAGCCCGGACGACAAGCTGCTGGCGCTGCCGCTGACGGCGCTGAGCGCGCCCGCCGGCAAGCGCGACGGCGACCTGGTGCTCAACGTGCCGCGCGAACAGCTCGACATGAAGCGCGGCTTCGACGAGAACGCCTGGCCCGACCTCAACGGCCAGGCCTACCGGCGCGAGGTCAGCGGCTGGCTGGACCATTTCCCGGCCACCAGCCGGGCGCAGGAGCAGGGGCGCTGAGCGCGGGCAGGCAGCGGGACGGCTGCAGTCCCGCGTCGCCGCTGCCCCCTATGCCCACAGCCGGTAGCTCCAGAAGCCCTCGTCTTCCTGGATGCGCCGGTACAGCTCCTCGGGGCTGAAGCCGGTGACGCGGCGCACCTCGCGGCACAGGTGCGACTGGTCGGCATAGCCGCTGGCGTCGGCCAGCTCGGCCCAGTTGGGCGCGCCGCGCTCGGCCGCATCGGCCATGCCGTTGAAGAAGGCCAGCTCCGCGCGGCCCATGCCCAGCAGCGAGCGCATCGGCAGCCCGGCCCAGCGCTTCACGCGCCGCTCCACCTGGCGCAGGCTGCGGCCCGCGCCCGACAGCGCCGCGTGCGTTGCCAGCGAGTGCGCCCAGTCCAGGTAGCGGTGCGCCTGCAGCGGCAGCGCCGGGCGGACGGCCGCCCAGCGCGGCTCCAGGAAGTCCTGCACGCGCGCCACGCGGGCGTCGTCGTCGGTTTCGGCCAGCACCGTCTCGCACATCTGCACCCAGTCGGCGGGCAGCGCCGCGCGCACGTCGGCGCGGCGGTTGACCCAGGCGGCCACCTCCAGGCCCGTGAGGCGGTGCAGGGCGTCGGAGGTGAACAGAACCATCAGGCCGTGGCAGGGGCCGGCGTGCCAGCCCATGGACGGGCGCGTGCTCGGCCCCAGCAGCATGGCGCGCGGCTCCAGCCGCTCGCGCGGCACCGCCAGGCTTTCCGGCGCGCCGGGCGGCAGCAGCTCGGCCGTGCCCTCGAACTGCCAGAACAGCGTGCACAGCGGCGTGGAGGGCAGGTGGTCCAGGCGCTGCGCGTCGTCCAGCGCCGCGGCGCGCGTGTCGCGGACCAGCGCGGCGCGCACGCAGCTCGCCAGCGTGGGGCGCGGCAGCCACAGGCGGCTGATGGTGTCGGGGGAGCGGTTGCCGGGCATGGAAGCGGAGTCTGCGAGCGGGACGGAAAAGCGGTCTTGAGCCGGTGCAGTGTCGTTTTCGTTCAAGACGCGAGGCTGACGCGGCCGGCAGCATGCGGCGCATGGACACCACCACGACGATGCGCGGCGCAGCGGACGCCGCCCCGGGAGAGACCGATTCCGCGGCCCGCCGACCCGCGCCCCTGCGCCCCAGCGGCAGCCGCCCGCCCGGCCCGCGCGGGCGCTGGCTCGGCCTGTCATTGCTGGGCGACATGCGCCGCGACTACCTCGGCTTCGCCACGGCGCGCCAGCGCCAGTACGGCGACATCTGCGCCATGCGCATGGGCCACGAGCTGGCCTACGACCTGTTCTCGCCCGGCCTGGTGCGCGAGGCGCTGGTGGACAACGCCGAGCACCTGGTGCGCTGGGAGCGCGGCGTGGAGGTCTTCGCCCAGGCCTTCGGCCAGAGCGTGCTGACCACGGAAGGGCCGGCCTGGCAGCGCCAGCGCCGCATGCTGATGCCGGCCTTCACGCCGCGGCGCGTGGCCGGCTACGCGGGCCTGATGTGCGAGGCCGCGATGCTGGCGCTGGAGCGCGCGCTGCCGCTGCATGCCGCGCAGTCCGTGGTGGACATGGACGAACTGTTCTCGCGCGTGGCGATGGACGTGATCCTGCGCACGCTCTTCGGCGAGCAGCTGCAGGGCGAGGCCGAGACGGCCATCCACGCCACGCGCGTGATGGGCGAGACGGCGATGCGCGAGATGTTCTTTCCCGCGACGCTGCCGGACTGGCTGCCGCTGCCCGGCAAGGCCGCCAAGCGCCAGGCGCTGCGCACGCTGCGCCGCCTGGTGCAGGGGCACATCGACCGGCGCCGTGCGTCGCCCGAACCCCAGGCGGGCGAGGAACTGCTGGCGCGGCTGCTGGCCCTGCGCGACGAGGAAACGGGCGAGGGGCTGAGCGGTCGGGAGGTGTTCGACCAGTGCATCGTGAGCTTCCAGGCCGGGCACGAGACCACCGCCACGGCACTGCTGTGGTGGAGCCGGTTGCTGGCGGCGCACCCGGAGGCCGCGGCGCGGGCGCGCGAGGAGACGGACACGGTGCTGGCCGGCCGCCACCCGGGCGCGGACGCCCCCGCGGCGCTGCCCTTCCTCACGGCCACGCTGAAGGAGGCGATGCGCCTGTATCCCCCCGTGGCCGCGCTGATGACGCGGCGCACGCTGCGGGAGATCACGCTGGGCGGCTGGACCGTTCCGCCCGGCACGCTGCTCTACGTGACGCCCTGGGTGCTGCACCGCGACCGGCGCTGGTGGGCGCAGCCGGACGAGTTCCGCCCCGAGCGCTTCCTGCCGGGCGCGCCGGCCGTGCCGCGCGGCGCCTACCTGCCCTTCGGCCTGGGGCCGCGGGTGTGCATCGGGCAGCACTTCGCGATGCTGGAGATGACCGTCGTCGCGGCCCTGCTGCTGCAGCGCTACGAGCTGAGCCTGGCGGCGAACGCGCCGGCGCTGGAGCCGGTGCTCAACGTGACGCTGCGGCCGAAAGGCGGCGTGCGGCTGAAGCTGCGGCGGCGAGCATAGCGCGGCCGCCCAACGAAAAAGGCCCGCTTGCGCGGGCCTTTCGATGCGTGCGTCAGCCGCGGCCCGCATCAGGCCGCGGTGGTGAAGCAACTCAGGCGTTCACGCCCTGCGCCACTTCCGCGTACTCCTCGATCTGGTCGAAGTTCATGTACTTGTAGATCTGGTCGGCGTTCTTGGTGACCACGCCGATCTCGGCCAGGTACTCCTCGGGGGTCGGGATGCGGCCCAGCTTGGAGGCGACCGCCGACAGCTCCGCCGAGCCCAGGAACACGTTGGTGTTCTTGCCCAGGCGGTTGGGGAAGTTGCGGGTCGAGGTCGACATCGCGGTGGAGCCTTCCTTGATCTGCGCCTGGTTGCCCATGCACAGCGAGCAGCCCGGCATCTCCATGCGGGCACCGGCGCCGCCCAGGGTGGCGTAGTAGCCTTCCTTGGTCAGCTCGGCGGCGTCCATCTTGGTCGGCGGGGCCACCCACAGGCGCACCGGGATGTCCTTCTTGCCTTCGAGCAGCTTGCCCGCGGCACGGAAGTGGCCGATGTTGGTCATGCACGAGCCGATGAACACCTCGTCGATCTTGGTGCCGGCGACTTCGGAGACGAACTTGGCGTCGTCCGGGTCGTTCGGGCAGCACACGATCGGCTCCTTGATCTCGGCCAGGTCGATCTCGATCACGGCGGCGTACTCGGCGTCGGCGTCGGCCTTGAGCAGCTGCGGGTTGGCCAGCCAGGCTTCCACAGCCTCGATGCGGCGCTGCAGCGTGCGGGCGTCCTGGTAGCCGTTGGCGATCATGTTCTTCATCAGAACGATGTTCGAACGCAGGTACTCGGTCACCGGCTCGGGGTTGAGCTGCACCGTGCAGCCGGCCGCGGAGCGCTCGGCGGAGGCGTCACTCAGCTCGAAGGCCTGTTCCACCTTCAGGTTGGGCAGGCCCTCGATCTCCAGCACGCGGCCCGAGAACACGTTCTTCTTGCCGGCCTTCTCGACGGTCAGCAGGCCGGCCTTGATGGCGTACAGCGGAATGGCGTGCACCAGGTCGCGCAGCGTGATGCCGGGCTGCATCTCACCCTTGAAGCGCACCAGCACCGACTCCGGCATGTCCAGCGGCATCACGCCCGTGGCGGCGCCGAAGGCCACCAGGCCCGAACCGGCCGGGAAGCTGATGCCGATGGGGAAGCGGGTGTGCGAGTCGCCGCCGGTGCCCACGGTGTCGGGCAGCAGCAGGCGGTTGAGCCAGCTGTGGATCACGCCGTCGCCCGGGCGCAGCGCCACGCCGCCGCGGCTGCTGATGAACTGCGGCAGCTCGCGGTGCATCTTCACGTCCACCGGCTTCGGATAGGCCGCGGTGTGGCAGAAGGACTGCATCACCAGGTCGGCCGAGAAGCCCAGGCAGGCCAGGTCCTTGAGCTCGTCGCGGGTCATCGGGCCCGTGGTGTCCTGCGAACCCACGGTCGTCATCTTCGGCTCGCAGTAGGTGCCCGGGCGGATGCCCTGGCCCTCGGGCAGGCCGCAGGCACGGCCGACCATCTTCTGCGCCAGCGTGAAGCCCTTGCCGGTGTCGAGGGGGGCCTTGGGCAGGCGGAAGGCGGTGGAGGCGGGCAGGCCCAGGAACTCGCGGGCCTTGGCGGTCAGCGAGCGGCCGATGATCAGGTTGATGCGGCCGCCGGCGCGCACTTCGTCCAGCAGCACTTCGCTCTTGAGCGCGAACTCGGCCACGGTCTCGCCGTTCTTGACGATCTTGCCCTCGTAGGGCAGCACGTCGATGACGTCACCCATCTCCAGCTTGGAGACGTCCACCTCGATGGGCAGCGAGCCCGAGTCTTCCTGCGTGTTGAAGAAGATCGGGGCGATCTTGCCGCCCAGCGTCACGCCGCCGAAGCGCTTGTTGGGCACGAAGGGGATGTCCTGGCCCGTGGCCCAGATCACGCTGTTGGTCGCGGACTTGCGCGAGGAGCCGGTGCCCACCACGTCGCCGACGTAGGCCACGAGGTTGCCCTTCTTCTTCAGGTCCTCGATGAACTGCATCGGGCCGCGCTTGCCGTCCTCTTCCGGCACGAAGGCCGCGCCCGGACGGGTGTTCTTGAGCATCGCCAGGTAGTGCATCGGGATGTCCGGACGGCTCCAGGCATCGGGTGCGGGCGACAGGTCGTCGGTATTGGTCTCGCCGGGCACCTTGAACACCGTCACGGTGATCTTCTGCGCCACTTCGGGGCGGCTGGTGAACCACTCGGCGTCGGCCCAGCTCTGCACCACTTCCTTGGCCACGGCGTTGCCGGCCTTGGCCTTCTCGGCCACGTCATGGAAGTAGTCGAACATCAGCAGGGTCTTCTTCAGACCCGCGGCGGCCACCGGGGCGACTTCGGCGTCGTCCAGCAGGTCGATCAGCGGCTTGACGTTGTAGCCGCCCACCATCGTGCCCAGCAGCTCGGTGGCCTGGGCGCGCGAGATCAGCGCCACGGACAGGTCGCCATGGGCCACGGCAGCCAGGAACGAAGCCTTGACCTTGGCCGCATCGTCAACGCCCGGAGGCACGCGGTGCGTCAGCAGCTCCAGCAGGAACGCCTCTTCGCCGGCCGGCGGGTTCTTGATCAGCTCGATCAGCTCGGCGACCTGCTTGGCCGACAGGGCCAGCGGCGGGATGCCGAGCGCAGCGCGTTCGGCGACATGTTGACGATAGGCTTGCAGCATCAGGGGCTCCGTGCTCGGTGGAAACCGTGGGGTAGGGCGGCCTCCGCAGGCGGGGCCGACTCTGACATTTTATGTCTTATATAAGACTTGGGACAGTGCCACGGCCTGGGCTGTGGCGAGAAAGCCCCGCGCGAGTGTCCACCGCGCGCACGGCGCGGCGAGGGAGACCCGGGACTTCTCTGGGGTTTTGAGTGTGGGAAGGCCGGCTTGCGCCGGCCTTGCGTTGCGTCAGGCCGCCTTGCACGGGGCCTGCGCGCGGGGAGAGCGCGGGGGTGCCGCAGTGGTGCGGGCCGCTGCCGGCAGGCTTACTTGGCGACTTCGACGCCGACGGCCTGCACCTTGATCGCCTCGACCTTGGCGGCCTCGGCCACGATGGGCTTGCTGGGGTCGATGCCCAGGCCGCCGGCCTGCGGGCCGGCGAGCTTGGCCGCGGCCACGGCCTCGCGCTGCTCGGCGCTCTGGCAGTCGTCCACCAGGCGCTGGCCGACCTTGGTGTCCATCAGCATGGACTTGTTGGCGATCTGGACCATCAGCGTGCGGCCCTTGACGTCCTCCAGGCGCAGCGCGCCGGTGGGCGAGAGCACCGGCTTCATGGTGAAGACTTCCTTCTTCCAGGCCACGTCCAGGTAGCCGGCGTGCTTGGCATGGGGCGTGATGTTGAGGCTCTGGTTGAACTCGCAGGCGTACAGGCCCTGGTAGGCGCGTTGCGCGGCGGCGAGCTGGGCCTCGTCGGCGTCGGGCAGCGGGGCCTCGGCCTTGGGCGCCGGCGGCTGCACGGCCTTCTTGGCCACGGCCTTGGCGGCGGCCTTGGGCTTGTGCTCCTCGGCCACCGCGGCGGTGGCGCTCATCAGGCCGAAGGCGGCGGCGGCGGCCAGTGCCGCCAAGCGAAGGGAAGCGATCATGGAATCTCCTGGACGCACCCGTGTGCGCGCGTGGGGATGGGAATTTTGAGCCCGTCAACCCCGCGCCGGCAGAGCGTGGTTGCGGGCCCGCTACAGATGGGGTCGGGCGTGTCGCGTGCTGTGCGCCAGGCCGCCCGCAGCCGTGCCGGGCACGGCGGGCCGGGCGCGATTCTGCACTGCGGCCGGCGGGCTGTTTGGTTCGTTGCGAAGACTCTGGCGCCGAACGGGATTTAGTTCATGCCTGAAGGAGTTCAGCGATCGGCGAACCAGGCCTGCTGCACCTCGGCCGGCAGCTGCGCGCTGCCGCTCCACGAGGTGCGGTGCGCGCGCTCCAGCACGTGCCAGAAGTAGCGGTAGCTGGCGCGGTCGTGGAGCTGGTCGTGCCCGCCGTGCTGGTGGCGGATGGGCGCCCAGTTCGCGGCCTGCGCGGCGCTGATGATCTCCACGGCACGGTCCACCTCGGCGGCCGTGGGTGAGAAGGCATCGACGATGGGGCGGATCTGCGCCGGGTGGATGCTCCACATGCGCGTGTAGCCGAACTCGCGCCCGGCGCGCGTGGCCGCCTCCTCCAGCGCGCGCGTGTGCTTGAACTCCGTCACCACGCAGTGCGAGGGCACCTTGGCGTGGGCATGGCAGGCGGCGGCGATCTCCAGCTTGGCGCGCACCACCAGCGGGTGCTCGAACTGGCCCTGCACGCCCATGGCCGAGGCCGGCACGGCGCCGCGGTGCGCGGAGACGAAGTCCATCAGCCCGAAGGACAGCGACTCGATGCGCGGGTGCGCGGCCAGCGCGAACACCTCGTGCAGCGCGCCGTGCGTCTCCACCAGCGCGTGCAGCGGGATCCGGCGCGCCAGCCCGGCGCGCGCCGAGGCGGCGTCGATGAAGTCGATGGCGCGCTGCAGCTCGGCCAGGCCGCGGGGCTTGGGGATCATCAGGTAGGCCAGCCGCGCGCCGCATTGCGACACCAGCAGCTCGGCCACGGCCTCGAACTTCCCGTGGCCGACCTCCGGCACCCGGGCGCCGACGCGGCCGAAGCGGTTCTCGCGCGAATTGACCAGCTCGGCGATGTGCTGCGCGTGCTCGATCTCGCCGCCCACGGGCGCGCCGTCCTCGCAGTCGAGCGTGATGTCGAACACCGGACCCATCTCCGCCTGCAGCTGCAGGCTCTTGGTCATGCGCGGCTCCACGCCGGCGTAGTGGTCGCACACGGGCAGCGAGGGCGGCAGCTCGCCCTCTTCGAACAGGGCCTGGCGGGGGTGGATGCGTTCGGTCACGGCGGCGGTCCTGGATGGGTCCTGAAAGGAAAAAGGGCCGGTGAACGGTCACCGGCC
This sequence comes from Pseudomonadota bacterium, assembly GCA_023410975.1. Taxonomy (GTDB): domain Bacteria; phylum Pseudomonadota; class Gammaproteobacteria; order Burkholderiales; family Burkholderiaceae_C; genus Azohydromonas. The sequence continues at coordinate 3,133 of JAEYPG010000021.1, read as the reverse complement.
CCGGGAAGCGGTCGTCACGCGGCGCCAAGGCCCGGGAAGGGCCCGCAGCGCCAGGCGCGATTACAGCAGGTGCTTGACGCCGTCCTGCTCGCCCTGCAGCTCGGCCAGGGTCACGTTGATGCGCTCTTGCGAGAACTCGTCGATGGGCAGGCCTTCGATGATCTTGTACTCGCCGTTCTCGCAGGTCACGGGGAAGCCGAACACGACTTCGGCCGGGATGCCGTACTCGCCCTTGGAGGGCACGCCCATCGTGGTCCAGGCGCCGTTGGTGCCCAGGGCCCAGTCGCGCATGTGGTCGATGGCGGCGTTGGCGGCCGAGGCGGCCGACGACAGGCCGCGGGCGGCGATGATCGCGGCGCCGCGCTTGCCGACGGTGGGCAGGAACGTGTCACGGTTCCACGCTTCGTCGTTGATCAGGTCCTTGACGCCCTGGCCGTCGATGGTGGCGAAACGGTAGTCGGCGTACATCGTGGGCGAGTGGTTGCCCCACACGCACAGCTTCTCGATCGAGCCCACGGCCTTGCCGGTCTTGGCGGCGATCTGCGAGGCGGCGCGGTTGTGGTCCAGGCGCAGCATGGCCGTGAAGTTCTTGGCCGGCAGGTCCGGGGCCGACTTCATGGCGATGTAGGCATTGGTGTTGGCCGGGTTGCCCACCACCAGCACCTTCACGTTGCGCGAGGCCACGGCGTTCAGGGCCTTGCCCTGGGCCGTGAAGATCTGGGCGTTGGCGGCCAGCAGGTCGGCACGCTCCATGCCGGGGCCGCGGGGACGGGCGCCGACCAGCAGGGCGTAGTCGGTGTCCTTGAAGGCGGTCATCGGGTCGCTGTGGGCCTCGATGCCGGCCAGCAGCGGGAAGGCGCAGTCTTCGAGCTCCATGATCACGCCCTTCAGCGCGTTCTGGGCCTTCTCGTCCGGGATCTCCAGAAGCTGCAGGATCACGGGCTGGTCCTTGCCCAGCATCTCGCCGGAGGCGATGCGGAACAGCAGGGCGTAACCAATCTGGCCGGCGGCGCCGGTGACCGCAACGCGGACGGGTGCTTTGCTCATGGAGCGTCTCCAAACATGACAGGGGAAGTAAAGCGCCCGCGGGGTGTCGGCGGACGCGCCGGGACGCAAGTGTATCCACCCGCGGGGGGTGGAGCACGGCTGATTTTGATCTTATGTCTTATATAAGATACGTTTAAATAGACTTGGGGCGCCGCTTGTGCTGCAATCGCGCCCATGCCAAGCGCCGCCCATCCCGTAGAACCCTCCGCCGATGCTGGCGCGGCGCCGGCGTTCAGTCCGCTGTACCAGCAGATCAAGGCGCTGCTCGTGCGCAGCCTGCAGGGCGGCGAGTGGAAGCCCGGCGAGGCCATTCCCAGCGAGCTGGAGCTCGCCGCGCGCTTCAAGGTCAGCCAGGGCACGGTGCGCAAGGCCATCGACGAGCTCGCGGCCGAGGGGCTGCTGGTGCGCCGCCAGGGCAAGGGCACCTTCGTGGCCACGCACGCGGAGCAGACCGTTCAGTACCGCTTCCTGCGCCTGACGCCCGACGAGGGGGCCACCGCGCCGGTGGAGCGCCGCGTGCTCGATTGCCGCCGCCTGCGCGCGCCGGCCGAGGTGGCGCGCGCGCTGGACCTCAAGAGCGGCGAGGCCGCGGTGCTGGTGCGGCGGCTGCTGTCGGCGCAAGGGCGCCCCGTGGTGCTGGACGACATCTGGCTGCCCGGCGCGCTGTTCAAGGGCCTCACGGCCGAGAAGCTCTCGGGCTGGCGCGGGCCGATGTACGAATTGTTCGAGAGTGAATTCGGCGTGCGCATGATCCGCGCCGAGGAACAGATCCGAGCCGTGGCGGCCGATGCCGCGACGGCGCAGTTGTTGGCCGTGGAACCCGGCGTGCCGCTGCTCAGCGTGGAGCGGTTGTCGCGCACCTACGGCGACAAGCCCGTGGAGCTGCGCCGTGGCCTGTACCACACGGCCCAGCACCACTACCGCAACGAGCTGAGCTGAGCGAACGGTCAACCGACGTTAGGCCCTTTGGCTTTCACAGCGCTTGCGCAGCAAGTACGTAGTAGGGCTGAAGTGACGCCTTGTTGCAGTGGACTAAAATCAGCGGGTTTATCCGCACCCCGGCGATCCATCTTTTAGATAAGGCAGGACCATGGCAGACACGATCAAACAAAGACCCGTCTATCGAAACATCCACATCTCGCAGATCGTTTCCTACCGTCTGCCGCCCTCGGGCATCGTGTCGATCCTGCACCGCGTCAGCGGCGCGCTGATCTTCTTCCTGCTGCCGTTCATCGTCTGGATGTTCGACACCAGCGTCTCTTCGGAAATCTCCTACGAGCGCTTCACCAGCGCCTTCACCGCGGGCGCTGGCATCTTCCCGGGCTGGTTCATCAAGCTCGTGGTCCTGGCGCTGATCTGGGGCTACCTGCATCACTTCTGCGCCGGCGTGCGCCATCTGTGGATGGATGCCACGCACAACACCACCAAGGCCTTCGGCCGCAGCTCCGCGCTGACCGTGCTGGTCACCGCCGTCGTGCTGACGCTGCTGCTGGGTGCCAAGCTGTTCGGCGTGTACTGATTCCAGCTCCGAGGGAACCAAGCAATGAACCAGAACTACGGATCCAAGCGCCTGGTCGTGGGCGCGCACTACGGTTTGCGCGACTGGCTGAGCCAGCGCGTCACCGCCGCGCTGATGGCGCTGTTCACCATCGCTCTGCTGGTGCAGGTGCTCATGCCCGGCGAGCTGGGCTACGACCGTTGGGCCGGCATCTTCTCGTCGCAGTGGATGAAGGTGCTGACCTTCATCACCATCATTTCGCTGGCCTGGCATGCCTGGGTGGGCGTGCGCGACATCTGGATGGACTACGTCAAGCCGGTGGGCACGCGGCTGGTGCTGCAGGTTTTCACGATCGCGTGGCTGGTCGGCTGTGCGGGTTGGGCGGTCCAGGTGCTGTGGCGCCTTTGATAAGAACAGGAGTAGCAAGTGGCATTGGGATCGATCGCTAAGCGCAAGTTCGACGTCGTCATCGTCGGTGCCGGTGGCTCCGGCATGCGCGCCTCGCTGCAACTGGCCCGCGCGGGCCTGAACGTGGCCGTGCTGTCCAAGGTGTTCCCCACGCGTTCGCACACGGTGGCCGCGCAGGGC
>JAEYPG010000014.1 GCA_023410975.1 Pseudomonadota bacterium | reverse complement strand
GTCCCACACCGGCTCGGCACCGGGGCCGCGGGTGCCGCCCGCGCGGCCGCGCTCTCGCACGAGGTCGTCGGCACGCATCCACAGCTGCAGGCCGTTCTCGTATTCCACGCGCACCAGCTCATCGGCTTGCACCTCGACCGGCGGGCCCTCGGCGGCGCGCGCGGCACCTCCCGGTTCCACGCGCCGCGCGGAGCGGACCCGCAACGCCTCCACGGCCGGAGCGCGGGCATTGCCCGCCTCCCGGACGCGCAGCTTCAAGGTTTGGACCTGATGGGTGGTGGCCGGCATCGCGTCGTCTCCTCGTGACGGTGTTCGTCTCGACACGAGGAACGGTGATGCTCGCCTTACCGGCAGCGCCGTCGCCCTTGGGCGGGCGGTGGATGCGGCAAGGGGCATGGCGCGCATGCCGGACGGTGTCCGGCCCGCGCCGCTACCGCCCTGGCGTCGCGGCGATCATAGGACGGCACCCGGCGGCAAGCGCCTCAGGCATGCGCGTCTTGCGCCTTTGCCGCGGCCACCGCATCGGCGGCGCCGCTGCGCGCGCCGTTGAAGAAGAGGTTCAGCGCCACCGCGGCGATGGAGGCCAGCAGGATGCCGCTGTCCAGCAGCGGGTGCAGGCCATGCGCCATCTGCTGCATCCAGCGCGGCGCCACCAGCGGGATCATGCCCGCGCCGATGGAGATGGCCACGATGTAGAGGTTGTGGCGGTTGGCCGCGTAGTTGACGGTGGACAGGATGCGGATGCCCGTGGCCGCCACCATGCCGAACATCACCAGCCCCGCGCCGCCGAGCACGAAGGCCGGCACCGATTCCACCAGCGCCGCCATCTTGGGCAGCATGCCCAGCACCACCATGATCACGCCGGCGGCCACGCACACCCAGCGGCTCTTCACGCCGGTGACGCCCACCAGGCCCACGTTCTGCGAGAAGCTGGTGTAGGGGAAGGTGTTGAAGATGCCGCCGATGACGGTGCCCAGGCCGTCGGTGCGCAGCCCGGCGGCGAGCTCGGCCTGTCCGATCTTCTTGCCCGTGATGTCCGACAGCGCCAGGAACATGCCGGTGGACTCGATCATCACCACGATCATCACCAGCGTCATGGTCAGCACCATGACCGGGTCGAAGGTGGGCAGCCCGAAGGAGAAGGGCGTGACCACGTCGAACCAGTGCGCCTTGGCGACCTTGGCGAAGTCCATCTTGCCCATGGCCACCGCCACCACGCAGCCCACGACGATGCCCAGCAGCACCGCGATGTTGGCGACGAAGCCGCGGCCCCAGCGGCTGATGCACAGGATCACCAGCAGCACGAAGCCGGCCACGGCGAGGTTGTCCAGCGCGCCGTAGGCGGGGTTGTCCAGCATCGGGATCGGGCCGAGCTTGAGCGCCGGCGCCGAGGCGCCGGCGGGCGCGGAAGCGGCCGCGGCCTTGGCGGCATCCACCATCGCCACCAGCTTGGGCACGTCCACCTGCTGCGCCATGGGCGCCGGGCCGCCCAGGGCCCAGCCGATGCCCACGCGCATGAGGCTGATGCCGATGACGGCAATGATGCTGCCCGTCACCACCGGCGGGAAGAAGCGCAGCAGCCGGCTCACCAGCGGCGCAATGGCGATCGAGACCAGCCCCGCGCCGATGATGGCGCCGAAGATTGCGCGCGCACCCTCCACGCCCGGCTGCGCGTTGGCCATGGCCACCATCGGGCCGACAGCGGCGAAGGTCACGCCCATCATCACCGGCAGCCGGATGCCGAAGTGGCGGCCGAAGCCCAGCGCCTGGATCAGCGTCACGAGGCCGCAGCAGAACAGGTCCGCCGAGATCAGCATCGCCACCTGCTCGGGACTGAGCTTGAGCGCGCGGCCCACGATCAGCGGCACCGCCACGGCGCCGGCGTACATCACCAGCACGTGCTGCAGGCCCAGCGCGGCCAGGCGGCCGGTGGGGAGTCGTTCATCGACCGGATGGGTCTGGGTGTGGGCCATGGGTCTTCCTTCGGGAAAAGCTCCGCCCGGCGGCAGCGCCGGCAGGAGCGGCGGCCGCGAGGCGGGGCGGGGAAACGGGAAAGGCTTACTGCTGCGCCGACGCGCCGCTCTCGAACCAGCGGCGCAGCAGGTCGCGCTCGGCGTCGGTGATCTGCGTGGCGTTGTTCAGCGGCATGAGCTTCTGCACCACGGCCTGCTGGTACACGGCCTGGGCGTTGACGCGGATGAGCTCCGGCGTGTGCAGCGCCACGTTCTTGTTCTGCAGCTGGGCGTTGTGGCACATGACGCAGCGCTGCTCGATCACGCTTTGCACCTGCGCGAAAGCCACCGGCTGCCGGGCCGCGGCGAGCTGCGCGTCGCTGCGCGGCGGCGGAGCCAGCCAGAAGGCCATGCCGGCCAGGGCCAGCGTGCCCGCCACCGCATGCTCCCAGGGCGTGCGCTTGCCCAGCACGTGCGCCTTGTGGCGCGAGACGAAGCTGTGGCGGATGAGCGCGCCGGCCAGCATCAGCAGCACCAGCACCAGCCAGTTGTGCTTGGCCTGGTACAGCCAGCCGTAGTGGTTGGAGAGCATGGCGATGAGCACCGGCAGCGTGAAGTACGTGTTGTGCACGCTGCGCTGCTTGCCGCGCTGGCCGTGGATCGGGTCCACCGGCTGTCCGGCGCGCAGCTGCGCCACCACCTTGCGCTGCCCCGGGATGATCCAGAAGAACACGTTGGCGCTCATGGTCGTGGCGATCATCGCGCCCACCAGCAGGAAGGCCGCGCGCCCGGCAAAGAGCTGGCACGCCAGCCAGGCAGCAAAGACCACGAAGGCGAAGACGCAAGCGCCGACGACGGCATCCCCGTTCTTCCGCTGGCCCAGCGTGCGGCAGATGGCGTCATAGATCAGCCAGAAGGCGGCGAGGAAGCCCAGCGCCGCGCCGATGGCCGCGCCCGGCGACCAGTCGTGCACGCTCTTGTCCACCAGGAAGGTGCCGGCGTTGAACAGGTACAGCACCGTGAACAGCCCGAAG
>JAEYPG010000737.1 GCA_023410975.1 Pseudomonadota bacterium | reverse complement strand
GGACCCGGCCCTGTCGGTGGCGTCCATCGCCGAGGCCGCCGGGCTGTCCCGGCGCGGCTTGCACCAGCTGTTCCAGGCCCAGGGCATCACGCCGGCACGCTGGCTCTGGCAGCAGCGCCTGGCCGCCTGCGAGCGCGCGCTGCGCGACCCGGCCGCAATGCAGCGCAGCCTCACGCAGCTTGCCTTCGACCACGGCTTCAGCGATGCCGCGCACTTCAGCCGCGCCTTCCAGCAGCGTTACGGCTGCCCGCCCAGCGAGTACCGGCGCCGGTGCGGCGCCAACGCCGCTTCAACGGATGGCGATCGGCGCCACCGGTGATCCCGAGGCGCCCACCAGCGGCAGCGGCGTCATGATGAAGAGGAACTCGTGCGCCCGGTCCGCGGCCAGCGCTTCCAGGTTCAGGTTCTCGACGTTGTAGATGCCGGCCTTGGTGCCCATGATCTGGTGGCAAGGCCACAGCACCGAGGCGTCGTGCGGATTGGGCACGACGTCGCAACCGTAGGTGTCGCAGCCCGTGGCCGCGGGCTTCTGCCGCACGATCCATTCGCAGGCCTGCGCGCCCCAGCCCGGCGCGTTGCCGGTGTAGGCGGCTGGATCGGCGGTCCACAGCTGTGCCCAGCCGGTGCGCAGCAGCAGCGTGTCGCCCTCGCGCAGCGTGAGCTTCTGGCGCGCCAGCGCGCCTTGCAGGTCGGCCGCCGTGACCTCGTAGCCCGGCGGCAGGTGCTGCACGCCCTTGTAGGCCGCCACGTCGATGAGCACGCCGCGCGTGACGAAGGCGCCCGCGTTCTCGATGCCCAGCCGCTGCAGGCCGTTGCGCCTGACGAATTGCCGGCGATCGTTGCCGTTGTAATAAAGATCGCCGACACCCACGTGCCCCAGCCCGTCGAGCTGCGTGCCGACCTGGCCCAGCTCGCCCGCCACGAAGTCCAGGTTGGCCGTCAGCGCGTTCTTGCTCGGCGGCTCATCGGCGTGCGGGATGGTGAGCTGGAAGGCTCTCCCGCCCCAGATGGGCATGTCGGCCTTGAACGGCTGGGCCAGGGCATAGACGCGGCCGGTGGTGGCCAGCCGCAGCGCCGCGAGGGTGCGCTCCGGAGTGATGCGGTTGGCCGCGCCGCGCTGGTCGTCCGCGCCCCACTCGGACGGAAACCAGGGCGCTTCCGCAGCCGATGCCAGGGGCACGCTGCAGGCAAGCAGCAGCGACGCCGCCAGGCGGCGGCCGTGGCTTGGGAAGGGTTGGACAAGTGTGGCGGGCATGTCTTCCTCGTGTGGTGGACTGTGGAGGAAGCGTGCCGCCCGCGGCGCGCGCTGTCTTGACTGAACGTGCCGGGCACTTGCACCCATGTGCAGGCGGACCGTCAATTCGCCATCTTCCCCTCGCCCGCCCCCTTGCCCCTGGAACCGGCATAGGCCGGGTACGACAGCTTGGCCGCGACCTCGGCCGTCACCAGCCCGCGGTGCTGCGCCACCATCGCGGCCTGGGTGCGGGAGCTGGCGTCGAGCTTGCCCAGGATCGCCTTCACATGCGTCTTGATGGTGCCTGCCGCGACGCCCAGCTGGTTGGCCACCATCTTGTTGCTCCAGCCCGCGGCGATGAAGCTCAGCACCTCGGCCTCGCGCTGCGTGAGCGCCTGCTGCACCAGGCTGTCGGCCACGCGGTGGGCCACCGCCGGGCCCAGGTAGCGCAAGCCGCGGTGCACGCCCAGGACGGCATCCACCAGCTCCTCCAGGCTGCACCCGATGAGCACGTAGCCCCGCACGCCGTGCACCAGCGCCTGCTGCACCTCGGCGGCGCTGTCGCGCTGCGTCACGACCACGATGCGCCGCGCGCCGCCGCTGCGGCGGGCGAGGGCGATGCCTGTGTCGTGGTCGGCCACGACCACGTCGGCCTCGGCCCGCGGCGCCGGGATCGCGCAGGGCCCCGGTACCGGCCCGTCGGGCTCGGCCTCGACGCGGAAGCGGACATCGGCGCGCAGCGTGGCCTGGACCCCCATGCGCAGCAGGGGGTCCCGATGGATGACGGCCACGACGATCGGAGCCTGGTCGATGTGGGGAGCAACCGGATGCATCACAACCCTTCGCATAGCGCGTACTGACAAGGCGCGACGCTAGGCCCGTCACCGATTCCTGACTATTGAGCCTTGGTATAGGTCGGCACGGCCCGCGGCGCCCGGGTGCCGGCGGGGCAGGGCAGCCTCTCCCAATCGGGAGATTTGGCAACGAGGGCGGCTGGGCAGACTGCGCGGCGTGGATTTCGCGGCGTGCCGGGCACGGCGCGAACCGCGCATTCGAAACGGCCCATACCGGCCCTCCCTCCTGAAAGGAACTGCCATGCCCATCACCGCCAAGCCCACGCCCGGTTCGCTGCTGCTGTCGCCCACCGACCATGCCCTGGTGATGATCGACTTCCAGTCGCAGATGTCCTTCGCCACGCATTCGATCGACGCCGTCACGCTGCGCAACAACGCCGCGCTGGTGGCGCGCGCCGCCGCCGGCTTCAAGGTGCCGACCATCCTCACCACGGTGGCGGAGAAGAGTTTTTCAGGGCCGATGTTCGAGGAGATCACCAGCGCGTTCCCCGGCCAGGAGATGCTGGACCGCACCTCCATGAACACCTGGGAAGATGCCGAAGTCATCAAGGTGGTGAACGCCATCGGCAAGCAGCGCCTGGTGTTCTCGGGCCTGTGGACCTCGGTGTGCATCGTCGGCCCCACGCTGTCGGCGCTGGACCAGGGCTTCGAGGTCTACGTCATCGCCGATGCCTGCGGCGACGTGTCGGCCGAGGCGCACGAGCGCGCCATGGAGCGCATGGTGCAGGCCGGCGTGCGCCCCATGACCTCGCTGCAGTACCTGCTGGAGCTGCAGCGCGACTGGGCCCGCACCGAGACCTACGACATGACCACCGGCATCGCCAAGCAGTGGGGCGGCGCCTACGGCCTGGGCATCAACTACGCCAAGACGATGTTCGGGGCGCACGAGGGTTGACGCGCCCGTTCGACCGAAGCTAAGCATTTCCCCGTCATGCCCGCGAAGGCGGGCATCCACGCTCGCCGTGACGCAGCCCGGCATTCGTGGACACCCGCCTGCGCGGGTGTGACGAGGAATTCGGTTGCTGCGACGAATGAGATCAAGCCCGATGAAGCCCTACATCGTCTCGGCCGCACTTGGCCTGCTCGTGGGCGTGATCTACGCCCTGTTCAACGTGCGCTCGCCGGCGCCGCCGGTGATCGCGCTGGTGGGGCTGCTGGGCATCCTGGTGGGCGAGCAGATCCCGCCGCTGGTGAAGCAGGTGTTCAAGGCCGACGCTGCCTCCACCTCCTGGCTGCACCACCAGGTCAAGCCGCACATGTTCGGCGAGCTGCCCCAGTGCGCGTCCCAGACCGGCACGGCGACGGCCGGCGCCACGCAAGTGACCCCTTCCACGGAGAAACGACATGGCTGAGGCCGCACCCGACCTGATCCTCCACCACGGCCGCTTCACCACGCTCAACCGCGCGCAGCCGGTGGCCGAGGCCGTGGCCATCCGCGACGGGCGCTTCGTGGCCGTGGGCGACGACGCCGAGGTGCTGCGGCTGGCCGGGCCGGCGACGCGGCGCATCGACCTGCGCGGCCGGCGCGTGCTGCCCGGGCTGATCGACAACCATCTGCACCTCATCCGCGGCGGGCTGAACTTCAACCTGGAGCTGCGCTGGGACGGCGTGCGCTCGCTGGCCGACGCAATGGGCATGCTCAAGCGCCAGGTGGACGCCACCCCGGCGCCGCAGTGGGTGCGCGTGGTCGGCGGCTTCAGCGAGCACCAGTTCATCGAGAAGCGCCTGCCCTCGCTGGACGAGATCAACGCCGTGGCGCCGGACACGCCGGTGTTCCTGCTGCACCTGTACGACCGCGCGCTGCTCAACGCCGCGGCGCTGCGCGCCGTGGGCTACACGCGCGACACGCCCGAGCCGCCGGGCGGCGTGATCCAGCGCGACGCCGCGGGCAACCCCACCGGGCTGCTGCTGGCCAAGCCCAACGCCGCCATCCTCTACGCCACGCTGGCGCGCGGGCCGAAGCTGCCGCCGGAGATGCAGCTCAACTCCACGCGCCACTTCATGCGCGAGCTCAACCGGTTGGGCGTCACCGGCGCCATCGACGCCGGCGGCGGCTTCCAGAACTATCCCGAGGACTACCAGGTGATCCAGCAGCTGGCCGAGGCCGGCCAGCTCACGGTGCGCCTGGCCTACAACCTGTTCACGCAGAAGCCCAAGCAGGAGAAGGAAGACTTCCTGCGCTGGACGGCGACCTCCCGCTACAAGCAGGGCGACGACTATTTCCGCCACAACGGCGCGGGCGAGATGCTGGTGTTCTCCGCCGCCGACTTCGAGGATTTCCGCGAGCCCCGCCCGGAGCTGCCGGCGCAGATGGAGGACGAGCTCGAAGGCGTGGTGCGCATCCTGGCCGAGAACCGCTGGCCCTGGCGGCTGCACGCCACCTACGACGAGACCATCCGCCGCGCGCTGGACGTGTTCGAGCGCGTGAACCGCGACATCCCGCTGCAGGGCCTGCACTGGTTCTTCGACCACGCCGAGACCATCTCCGACGCCTCAATGGAGCGCATCGCGGCGCTGGGCGGCGGCGTGGCGGTGCAGCACCGCATGGCCTACCAGGGCGAGTATTTCGTCGAGCGCTACGGGATCGAGGCGGCACGGCGCACGCCGCCGGTGCGGCGGCTGCTGGAATCGGGCGTGCACGTCTCGGCCGGCACGGACGCCACGCGCGTGGCCTCCTACAACCCCTGGGTGTCGCTGGCCTGGCTCGTCACCGGCAAGACCGTCGGCGGGCTGTCCCTCTACGCGCAGGCGGACTGCCTGGACCGCGAGACCGCGCTGCGCATGTGGACCGAGAAGGTCACCTGGTTCTCCAACGAGGAGGGCCAGAAGGGCCGCATCGAGGCGGGCTGGCTCGCCGACCTGACCGTGCCGGACCGCGACTTCTTTGCCTGCCCCGAGGACGACATCGCCGACACCACGGCGCTGCTGACGGTGGTCGGCGGCAAGGTGGTCTACGGCGCGGGCGAGTTCGCCGAGCACGACAGCCCGCCGCCGCCGGCGCTGCCGGACTGGTCGCCGGTGCGGCGCTACGGCGGCTACGCGGCCTGGGGCGAGGCCGAAGGCAAGCCGATGCAGGCAGCGATGCGGCGCCAGGCCGAGGCGGGCTGCGGCTGCGCCCGCAGCTGCGGCGTGCATGGCCATGCCCATGCACGGGCCTGGGGCAGCAGCGTGCCGGTGGCGCAGGGCCAGGACTTCAAGGACTTCTGGGGCGTGCTGGGCTGCGCCTGCTGGGCGGTCTGAGTGGGCAGCCACGCCATGGCGTCCGCCCGGTCCACGCTGCCGGGACGCGTGCTGCACGGCCTGGCGCTGCTGGGCCTGTGCGCGGCCTACCTGCAGGGCGGGCTGAACAAGGCCCTGGACTTTCCCGGTGCGGTCGCCGAGATGCAGCATTTCGGCCTGGCGCCGGCGGCGCCGCTGGCGGCGGCCGTCATCGCGCTGGAGCTGGGCGCCTCGTACCTGGTGCTGACCGGGCGTGGCCGCTGGTTCGGAGCCTTGCTGCTGGCGGCCTTCACGCTGGCGGCGACCTTCCTGGCCAACCGCTTCTGGGACGTGAGCGGCCCGGAGCGCTTCATGGTGGAAAACGCCTTCTTTGAGCACCTGGGGCTCGTGGGCGGCTTCCTGCTGGTGGCGCTGCAGGACTGGGAGCGGCAGGCCCGGGGCGGCGTACAGGCTGTCCATGACGGCACCCTGCCTGCAGGAAGGAGCCACCCATGAGCGCCGCCGGGCAGTCCCGCCCTGGGGCCGTCCCACCGGCGGCGGAAAGCGCCTTCGCCCCGCTGCGCCAGCCGGTGTTCGCGGTGCTGTGGATCGCCATGGTGCTGGGCAACACCGGCAGCTTCATGCGCGACGTGGCCAGCGCCTGGGTGGTGACGGAGCTCTCGGCCAGCCCCACGGCGGTGGCGCTGGTGCAGACGGCGGCCACGCTGCCGGCGTTCCTGCTGGCGCTGCCGGCCGGGGTGCTGTCGGACATCCTGGACCGCCGGCGCTTCCTGATCGTGGTGCAGGTGCTGCTGCTGGCGGTGAGCGCATCGCTGATGCTGCTGGCCGCCAGCGGCACGCTGACCGTGGCGACGCTCATCGGCCTGACCTTCGCCAGCGGCGCGGGCGCGGCGCTGATGGGGCCGGCCTGGCAGTCGATCGTGCCGGAGCTGGTGCCGCGCGAGCAGTTGCGCGGCGCCACGGCGCTGAACTCGCTGGGCGTGAACGTATCGCGCGCCATCGGCCCGGCCTTGGGGGGCGTGCTGGTCGCGGCCTTCGGCGCGGCCACGGCCTACGCGGTGGATGCGGCCAGCTACCTGTTCGTGATCGCCGCGCTGTGGTGGTGGCGCCGCCCGGCGCAGGCGCCGGATGCGCTGTCGGAACGCTTCTTCGGCGCCTTCCGCGCCGGGCTCCGCTACACGCGCGCTAGCCGGGCGCTGCACCGGGTGCTGCTGCGCGCGGCGGTGTTCGTCGCCTTTGCCAGCGCGCTGTGGGGGCTGCTGCCGCTGGTGGCGCGCCAGCTCCTGGGCGGCGACGCCGGCTTCTACGGGCTGCTGCTGGGCGCCGTGGGCGCGGGCGCGATCGGCGGCGCGGTGCTGCTGCCGTGGCTGCGCGCCCGGCTCGATGCCGATGCGATGCTGCTGGCCTCGGCGCTGGCGGTGAGCGGCGTCATGGCGCTGCTGACCACCCGGCCGTCGCCGGCCCTGGCCGTGATGCTGATGCTGCTGCTGGGCCTGGGCTGGATCCTGGCGCTGAGTACGCTCAACGGCACGGCGCAGGCGATCCTGCCCAACTGGGTGCGCGGGCGCGGGCTGGCGGTCTACCTGATGGTGTTCAGCGGCGCCAGCGCCGCCGGCAGCCTGGGCTGGGGCATGGTGGCGCAGGCGCTGGGCGTGCCGGCGGCGCTGCTGATCGCGGCCGGCGGCGGGGTGATCGCGGCGCTGGCGCTGTGGCGGCTGCGGCTGCCGGCAGGCGATGTCGACCTGCAGCCGGCCGGGCACTGGCCCGAGGCGGCGGGGGCGCATGCGCATTCGCCGGAAAGCGGGCCGGTGATGGTGCAGGTGGAGTACCGCGTGCGCGCCGAAGATCGCGGCGCCTTCCTGGAACTGCTGCGCCGCCTGGGAGAGGAGCGGCGCCGCGACGGCGCCTTCGCCTGGGGCGTGTTCGAACACACGGCCGATGGCGCTCGCGTGGTGGAGTGGTTCCTGGTCGAGTCCTGGGGCGAGCACATGCGCCAGCACCGGCGCGTGTCCAAGGCGGATGCGGAGATCCAGGTCCAGCTGCACCGCTTCCATGTCGGCGAAGGCCGGCCGACGGTGCAGCACTGGGTCGCGCTGGAGTGAGCCGCCACACCGATACCCGCGCCGGTACCGGGGTCTGGTGACGTTTGGGCCCGGAAGGCGTACACGGTCGCCACCGGCCCGGCCTGGGCCTTCCGCGAGACGCCAACATGCAGGACACCGGTTCCCAGCACGACGAACGGGACCGTCTGGAGCGCGCCTTGCGCCTGCTCAGCGGGTGCAACCGTGCGCTGCTGCGCGCCCGCGACAAGGACGCGCTGCTGCGGGACATCTGCCGCGTGGTGACCGAGGAGGCCGGCTACCGGCTGGCGCGCATCGGCCGGGCCGAGCACGACGAGGCGCGCAGCGTCACGGTGCTGGCTCAGGCCGGCGTTGAAACCGATGGCAAAGAGCTCGCCGTGTTGTGCTGGAGCGATACCGAGCACGGGCGCAGCGCCACGGGCATGGCCATCCGCACCGGCGAGCCGTGCCTGATCAACGACATCCAGAGGGGCGAGTTTCCCGAGCTCTGGCGCGACTTCTCGCGCCGCTACGGCATCGGCTCGCTGCTGGCGCTGCCCCTGCGCATCGACGGCGAAGTGTTCGGGGCGCTGACCATTGGCGCGCCCGAGGCCGATGCCTTCGGCGGCCGTGAGCGGCAAGTCCTGGACGAAGTGGCCGACGACCTGGCCTTCGGGCTGGAGATCGTGCGGCTGCGCCAGCGCCAGGAGCAGGCCGAGGCGGAGGTGCGCCACCTCAACCGCGCCTTGCGCGCACGCGCCGCCGTCAACCACGCGCTGCTGCAGGCGGCGGACGAGACCGCGCTGCTGCGGGAGATCTGCCGCGTGGCGGTGGAAGAGGGCGGCTACCGGCTGGCCTGGGTCGGCTACATCGATTCGGACGAGGACGACGTGCTGGCGGTCCGGCCGGTGGCGCATGCCGGCCTGGACGACGGCTTCCTGGCCTTGCCTCGGCGCTGGAAGGACTCCAGGAACGGCCTGGCCCTGGCGGAGCATCTGGAGGCCGGCCAGCCCTTCGTGATCCAGGATGTCGTCCACAAGGCCGACTACCCCTTCCGCAAGGACGCGCAGCTGCGCGGCTATGGCTCGGTGGTGGTGTTGCCGCTGCGCATTGAGGGCCAGCTGGCCGGGTCTTTCCACATCCTGGCGGCGGAGACGGATGCCTTCGACGAGCACGAGGTCGCGCTGCTGATGAACGCCGCCGCCGACCTGGGCTATGGGCTGGGCGCCCTGCGCAGCCGCGTCAAGGCCGAGGCGGCCGAGGCCACCATCCGCCGCATGGCCTATTTCGACGCGGTGACCGGGCTGCCCAACCAGGCGCGGCTGCGCGAGCTGCTGGAGGAGGCCATCGCCGAGGCGCGCCAGGAGCGCCGACCGCTGGCTTTCGTGCGCATCGGCCTGCAGCACCTGCGCGAGGTCAACGAGGCATTGGGCAGCAGCGAGGTGGACCGGCTGGTGGACGCCGCCGCGCAGCGGCTGCTGGCGCTGGTGGGCCGCGCCGGGACGCTGGGCCGGCTGACGGAAGCGGAGTTCGCGCTGCTGCTGCCGCGCATGGGCGCCGAGGCCGCGTGCCGGCTGGCGCAGCAGTGCGTCGCGGCGCTGGACGAGCCGGTGGACGTCTCCGGCTTCCTGCTCGATGCCCACTGCAGCGCCGGCATCAGCCTGTTCCCCGGCCACGCGGGCGACGTGGACGCGCTCATCCGCCGCGCCGGCAGCGCGCTGTCGCAGGCGCGCGGCGCGGGCACGCCGGTGGCGGTGTTCAAGATCGGGCTGGACCGCGAATCGACGCAGCGCATGGCGCTGATGAGCGAGCTGCGCGGCGC
>JAEYPG010000710.1 GCA_023410975.1 Pseudomonadota bacterium | reverse complement strand
ACTGCCGGCGCAAGCGATAGCTGAAAGCAAAACACCCGCGCCGCGGGCGCGGGTGTCAGTTGCGGACGCCGCCGCTGCGGCGTCGCCGATGGATTACAGCGTCAGCTGCTTGAGGTAGCCGCGGAACCAGGTGCCCACCTCCGGGTGATCCAGCGCCAGTTCGACGTTGGCCTTGAGGAAGCCTTCCTTGCTGCCGCAGTCGTAGCGCTTGCCCTGGTAGCTGTAGGCAAACACCTTCTCGCGGCGCAGCAGCCCGGCAATGCCGTCGGTGAGCTGGATTTCGCCGCCCACGCCCTGGCTCTGGTTGCGGATCTCGTGGAATACGCCCGGCGTGAGGATGTAGCGCCCGGCCACGGCCAGCCGCGACGGGGCTTCCTCGGGCGACGGCTTCTCGACGATGCGGTTGACCTCGGTCATGCAGTCGCTCACCGCCGTGCCGGCGACGATGCCGTAGCGCTTGACGTAGGCCTGCGGCACCTCCTGTACGGCCAGGATGGAAGTGCGCCATTCGGCGAACTGCTCCACCATCTGCTGCAGCACCGGCGTTTCGCCCACCATCAGGTCGTCAGCCAGCAGCACGGCGAAGGGCTCGTTGCCCACCAGCCGCTCGGCGCACAGCACCGCGTGGCCCAGGCCCAGCGACTGCGCCTGGCGCACGTAGATGCACTCCATGTCGGCCGGCTTGACGCTGCGCACGACCGCCAGCAGCTCCTGCTTGTGAGCCTGCTCCAGGGTCTTTTCGAGCTCGAAGCTCATGTCGAAATGGTCCTCGATCGGGCGCTTGTGGCGCCCGGTGACGAAGATCATCTCGCGCACCCCTGCCGCATAGGCTTCTTCCACCGCGTACTGGATCAGCGGCTTGTCCACCACGGGCATCATTTCCTTGGGCTGCGCCTTGGTGGCGGGCAGGAAACGCGTGCCGAGACCGGCGACCGGGAAGACGGCCTTCTTGATACTCATCATGGGGTTCGTTGCTCCAACGGAGAGGCATGCTTGGGATGGGCCATTCTGGCACGGCCCCCAGCGCTCTCCGGCTCCAGCGAGCCGGGAGTGCGCCGGGGCGCAGTCCGGGGGTTTACCCCAGCAGGATGCGTGCTAGGACCTGCTTCAGGCCGCGGGCAGCCGCTGCAGTTGCTGCTGCAGCCGCTGCAGCGTCTGGCCGAAGTCGGCCAGGCGCTGGCGTTCCTGTTCCACCACGGCGGCCGGCGCGCGGGCCACGAAGCTCTCGTTGCCCAGCTTGGCGCTGGCCTTGGCGATCTCGCCTTCGAGGCGTGCCACTTCCTTGGACAGCCGCGCGCGCTCGGCGGCGACGTCGATCTCGACATGCAGCGCCAGCCGGATGTCGCCCTGCACAGCCACCGGCGCCATCTGCGTGGCCTGCGCGAACGCGCCTTCGTCGGCGAAGACGCGCACTTCCGACACCTTGGCCAGCGCCTTGAGCAGCGGCGCCGCGACGTTGACGAAACCCTCGTCGCCGAAGGTGTAGAGCGGCACGCGCTCGGCCGGCGAGAGGTTCATCTCGCCGCGCAGGTTACGGCAGCTGCCCACCAGCGCCTTCAGCTTGGCGACCCAGGCATCGGCCAGGGCATCCACGCGTTCGAGCTGCGGGCGCGGGTAGGCGGCCGTCACGAGGCTCTGTCCGTCACCGGCCACCTTGCGCCCGGCCACCGGCGCCACGCGCTCCCACAGCTCGGCGGTGATGAAGGGCGTGATCGGATGCAGCAGCCGCAGCACCGTCTCCAGCACGCGGATGAGCGTGCGCCGCGTGGCGCGCTGCTGCTCGGCCGTGCCGGTCTGGATCTGCACCTTGGCGATCTCCAGGTACCAGTCGCAGTACTCGTCCCACACGAAGGAGTAGATGGCGTTGGCCACGTTGTCGAGCCGGTACTCGGCAAAGCCTGCTTCGACGGCCGCCTCCACGCGCTGCAGCTCGCCCGTGATCCAGCGGTCGGCCGCCGAGAAGTCCAGGTAGCCGCCGGGCACGCAGGCCTCGGCGCCGTGCTCGGCGAGGCCGCAGTCCTGGCCTTCGCAGTTCATGAGCACGAAGCGCGTGGCGTTCCAGAGCTTGTTGCAGAAGTTGCGGTAGCCCTCGCAGCGCTTGGAGTCGAAGTTGATGTTGCGCCCCAGGCTCGCCAGCGCGGCGAAGGTGAAGCGCAGCGCGTCGGCGCCGTAGCCGGGAATGCCTTCCGGGAACTCCTTCTGCGTGTCCTTGCGCACGCGCGGCGCGGTCTCGGGCTTGCGCAGCCCGGTGGAGCGCTTCTGCAGCAGCGGCTCCAGCGCGATGCCGTCGATGAGGTCCACCGGGTCGAGCACGTTGCCCTCGGACTTGCTCATCTTCTTGCCCTGCGCGTCGCGCACCAGGCCGTGGATGTAGACGTGGCGGAAGGGCACCTGGCCGGTGAAGTGCACCGTCATCATGATCATCCGGGCGACCCAGAAGAAGATGATGTCGAAACCCGTGACCAGCACGGAGGAGGGCAGGAACAGGTCCAGCTCGGGCGTCTTCTCGGGCCAGCCCAGGCTGGAGAAAGGCACCAGCGCCGAGGAGTACCAGGTGTCGAGCACGTCCTCGTCGCGGGTGAGCTCGCCGCGGTAGCCGGCGGCCTCGGCCCGCGCCCGCGCCTCCTCCTCGTTGCGCGCAACGAAGATCTCGCCGCCGCTGCCGTACCAGGCCGGGATCTGGTGGCCCCACCACAGCTGGCGGCTGATGCACCACTCCTGGATGTTCTTCATCCACTGGTGGTAGGTGTTGATCCACTGCTCGGGCACGAACTTCACCGAGCCGTCATCGACCACCTGGATGGCCTTCTCGGCGATGGACTTGCCGTCGGCGCCGGGCTTGGTCATGGCCACGAACCACTGGTCGGTGAGCATGGGCTCGACGATCTGCCCGGTGCGCGCGCAACGGGGCACCATCAGCTTGTGCTTCTTGACCTCGGCCAGCAGGCCCTGAGCCTCCAGGTCGGCCACGATGCGCTTGCGCGCCTCGAAGCGGTCCAGGCCCCGGTAGGCCTCGGGCGCCTGCTCGTTGAGCGTGGCATCGAGGGTGAAGATGCTGATCATGGGCAGGCCGTGGCGCTGGCCCACCGCGTAGTCGTTGTAGTCGTGCGCGGGCGTGACCTTCACCACGCCGGTGCCGAACTCGCGGTCCACGTAATCGTCGGCGATCACGGGGATGGTGCGGCCCGTCAGCGGCAGCGTGACCTGCTTGCCGATGAGCGCGGCGTAGCGCTCGTCCTCCGGGTGCACCATGGCGGCCACGTCGCCCAGCATGGTCTCGGGGCGGGTGGTGGCGACCACCAGTTCGCCGCTGCCGTCGGCCAGCGGGTAGCGGATGTGCCACAGCGAGCCGTCTTCCTCCTCGCTCTCGACCTCCAGGTCGGAGACGGCGGACTTGAGCACCGGGTCCCAGTTGACCAGGCGCTTGCCGCGGTAGATCAGGCCTTCCTCGTACAGGCGCACGAAGGTTTCCGTCACGACCTTCGAGAGCTTCTCGTCCATCGTGAAGTACTCGTGGCGCCAGCTCACGCTGTCGCCCATGCGGCGCATCTGCTGCGTGATGGTGGAGCCGCTCTTTTCCTTCCACTCCCACACGCGCGCCCCGAAGTTCTTGCGGCCGAGCTCGTGGCGGTCGAGTCCCTGCTCCTGCAGCTGGCGCTCCACCACGATCTGCGTGGCGATGCCGGCGTGGTCCGTGCCCGGCACCCACAGCGTGTTGAAGCCGCGCATGCGGTGGTAGCGCGTGAGCGAGTCCATGATCGTCTGGTTGAACGCATGGCCCATGTGCAGCGTGCCCGTGACGTTGGGCGGCGGCAGCTGGATGCAGAAGGACTGCTTGCTCGGGTCCAGCGTCGGCTCGTAGGCGCCGCTCTTTTCCCACAGCGGGCCCCAGTGGGCCTCGATGGCGGCGGGCTCGAAGGATTTGGCGAGTTCGGTCATGGCAGGGAAGCAGTGGCGCGCCGGCGCACGAACTGGGGCGCGCCGACACCGGGAAATCATGGGGGTGCGGGATTGTAGGGGGGGCCGTCCGGAGCCTCCCGGCCGGGAAAGGCATGGCACCGCGCCGGGTGCGGCCCCTCCCGGGACCAGGCAGGATGCGCGCCGTTTGCCCTGTCCACCCGTCTTCCCCCAACGATCCGAACCCTCACATGAAGCTGAACCTGCCGTTGAAGCCTTTGACCCCCTTCCTGGCCGCGGCCGCGCTGGCCGGCGCCGCCGCCCCGGCTGCGGCCGAGCAGCCGCTGTGGGAGCTGGGCGCGGGCGCGGCGCTGCTGCAGCTGCCGCACTACCGCGGCGCGGACCAGTCGCACACCTGGCTCCTGCCGCTGCCCTACGTGATCTATCGCGGAGAGCGCCTGCGCGCGGACCGCGAAGGCGCGCGCGCCGTGCTGTGGCAGACCGACCGGCTGGATCTCGACCTCAGCCTGGCGGCGACGCCGCCCACGCGCAGCAAGGACAACGAGGCGCGCCGCGGCATGGCCGACCTGCCCACCATCGTCGAGCTTGGCCCCAACGCCATCTGGACCATGGCCCAGGGCCGGGACTGGAAGCTGGACCTGCGGCTGCCCGTGCGCGCGGCGCTGGGCCTGGGCTCCGAAGGCGGCTTCAAGGGCTGGGTGGCGACGCCGCAGCTGCGCCTGGGCCTGGGCGAGGTGCAGGGCTGGCGCACGGCGCTGACGGTGGCCGCGATCGCGCAGGAGAGGCGCTACAACGACGTCTTCTACCGCGTGTCGGCGGCCGAGGTGCTTCCCGGCCGCCCGGCCTACCAGCCCGGCGGCGGTGCCGCGGGCGGCTACGCCGTGGCGACGGCGGCACGGCGCTTCGGCCCCTGGTGGGTGGGCAGCTTCGTGCGCTGGGACACGCTGCGCGGCGCCACGTTCCGCGACAGCCCGCTGGTGCGCGAGCGCGACCAGTGGTCGGCGGGCATCGCGCTGGCCTATGTCTTCGCCACGTCGTCGCGCGCGGGCGAGGAGCAGTGAAGGGAGGGCGCGGCGGGCAGACGGACCCGCCGCCGGGGCCGCCGCCCGGGCCGCCGCTCGGTCCTCACATCAGCAGGTGCTCGCCCGCGTTCTCGCCGCCGAGGATGACGTAATTCACCTTGCGCAGGTCGCGCAGCTCGCGCCCGCCGGCGTAGGAGATGGAGCTCTGCAGGTCCTCGCGCATCTCGCGCAGCGTGTCGGCGAGCTTGCCCTTGACCGGCTCCAGGATGCGCTTGCCCTCCACGTGCTTGTACTCGCCCTTGTTGAAGTCCGAGGCCGAGCCGTAGTACTCCTTGTAGAGCTGCCCATCCACCTCCACCGTGCGGCCGGGGCTCTCCTCGTGGCCGGCGAAGAGCGAGCCGACCATCACCATCGCCGCGCCGAAGCGCACGCTCTTGGCGATGTCGCCATGGTGGCGGATGCCGCCATCGGCAATGATGGGCTTCGTGGCCACGCGCGCGCACCACTTCAGCGCCGAGAGCTGCCAGCCGCCGGTGCCGAAACCGGTCTTGAGCCGCGTGATGCACACCTTGCCCGGGCCGATGCCTACCTTGGTGGCGTCGGCGCCCCAGTTCTCCAGGTCGATCACGGCCTCGGGCGTGCCCACGTTGCCGGCGATCACGAAGGCCTGCGGCAGCCGCTCCTTGATGTAGCCGATCATGCGCTGGACGCTGTCGGCATGGCCGTGGGCGATGTCGATGGTGATGTAGTCCGCGCCCAGCCCTTCCGCCGCCAGCCGGTCGATCGCGGCACGGTCGGCTTCCTTCACGCCCGAGGAGATCGAGACGATCAGCCCCTGCTCGCGCATCGAGCGGGCGAAGGCGACGTTGTCCAGGTCGAAGCGGTGCATCACGTAGAAGTAGCCTTCGCGCGCCATCCAGGCGGCGATGCCCTCGTCGAGCACGGTCTTCATGTTGGCCGGCACCACCGGCAGCTTGAAGCGGTGCGGGCCGAACTGCACCGAGGTGTCGCACTCGCTGCGGCTTTCCACGCGGCAGCGGCGCGGCAGCAACAACACGTTGTCGTAGTCGAAGATGTCCAAGAAAAGGCTCCAGAGGTTGGTCCAGAGGCGGCGCGTTGAAGCAGTGCGCGGCCCAATGGCTGCGAGCGCTTGACCTGGAGCCCGGCAGTCCCGCGAAGGCCGTCGGCAAGGACGGTGCGGGCACAAAAAACCGGGCTCCAAAAATTTGGGCCCGGTGGCGAATTCTACGCAGGCGCGGCGCCGGGCTCCGGCGGCAATGACCCGCTGCCGAGCAGGGCCGCCAGGTCGGCGCTGGAGCGCTGGCCGATGGCGCTGCCCTGCTGCGCCAGCCACTCCCGGGCATGCGCGCGGCCGCGGTCGCGCAGCGTCTCCAGGAAGGGGCGGTGCGGGATCAGCTTGGTGTGCATGGGCAGCCCGGCCAGTTGCTCGTCGGCCTCGATCACGTGCACGCGCAGCGACGCCACGCGGCGGCGCCAGCCCCACCCGCGCCACGCGCCCTGGCGCGCCAGCGACTGCAGCTGCTGCAGCCAGCGCAGCTCGTGCAGGAAGCAGGCGCTGAAGCCGATTTCCAGGGCGCGCTGCTGGATCTGCGCCGCCGTGCGCGGCAAGGGGCCGAACACGCGCGGGTTGAGCGTGAGGATCAGCAGGTCTGGCGCGCCGCTCTCGTACACCAGCGGCAGCAGCGCGGGGTTGGCGGCGTAGCCGCCGTCCCAGTAGGGCTCGCCGT
Organism: Pseudomonadota bacterium; assembly: GCA_023410975.1. Taxonomy (GTDB): domain Bacteria; phylum Pseudomonadota; class Gammaproteobacteria; order Burkholderiales; family Burkholderiaceae_C; genus Azohydromonas. Next base: position 10,367 of record JAEYPG010000710.1, on the reverse strand, counting down.
CGATCTCCACCGCCTGCATCAGCATGGGCAAGCAGGCCGAGGCCAGCGCCACCTCCACGCTGAGTTCGTGGCGCCGGAACAGCCGCAACTGCCCGGTATTGGCGTTGGTGGCGGCAATGAAGAGCTGCGGCCCGGCACTGGCGCGCAGCCGCTCGAAGTCGACCAGCCCGTCCAGCAGCCCGCGCAGCGGGTTGAGGTTGAGCGGGTTCAACGCATAGGGCGAGAGCAGCCGCGTCCACTGCATCAGCGCCTGCGCCGCCGGGTGCAGCGAGGGCACCTCGTCGCCGTTGCGGCCCGCGCGCACGGCGCCGGCGGGCAGCTGCTGGCTCAGGGCGTGCCAGTAGCGGTGCAGCGCCTCGCGCGCGCCTTCGCGCCCGCCGTCGAGCAGCCCGTGCGCCAGCACGATGGCGTTCATCGCGCCGGCGCTGGTGCCGCTGAGGGCCTCGATGCGCAGGTCCGGCTGCTGCAGCAGCTCGTCGAGCACGCCCCAGGTGAAGGCGCCATGCGCGCCGCCGCCCTGCAGCGCGAGGGCGACCGGGCGCGGCGCCGGCTCGCGGCGCCAGGGCCACAGGCTGCGGCTCAATGCCGTTGTCCCTTGCGCTCGGCCGCCGCGCTGAGGAACTCGTGCAGGATCGGCTCGCCATCGAGCCGGCCCGGGTGTGGCGCGGCGCCGGCCATGAACTCCGGATGCCACTGCATGCCGAAGACGTAGCCCGGCCCCTGCCAGCGCACGGCCTCCACCACGCCATCGGGCACGCCGCGCGCTTCCACGACCAGGCCTTCGCCCAGGTCCTTGACCGCCTGGTGGTGGATGGAGTTGACCTCGCCGTGCGTGGCGCCGCCGTAGAGCTGCGACAGCCGCGAGCCGGGGGTGATCTCGATGCCATGGAACTGTTGGTCGTAGCGCATGAGGTCGCGGTGCCCGAGCGCCTCGGGCAGCTGGGTGGGGATGTCCTGGTAGAGCGTACCGCCCAGCGCCACGTTGATGAGCTGGCAGCCGCGGCAGATGCCGATCACGGGCTTGCGCGCGGCGAAGAACGCGCGGAAGAGCTCGATCTCGTAGCGGTCGCGGATGCGGTCGCCGCCCCAGTCCGCGTGCATCGGGTGCTCGCCGTAGCTTTGCGGCGACACGTCGTTGCCGCCTTGCAACACCAGGCCGTCGAGCTGCTCGGCGTAGTCGGCGATGCTGACCTCGCGCGGCTGCAGCAGGCCCTCGCGCTCGATGGCCGGGATCATCAGCGCCAGCACGCGCGGCTTGAGGATCCAGTGCGCCACCGACTGCTCCAGGTAGTGCAGCGTGCGCGTGAAGACGCCACCGGTGTCGGCGACCGGGGCCTGCGGGTAGTAAATCCGGGCGGAAATGCCGATGAGCAGGGGAGCCATGCCCACGGCGGAGCGAATGCGGTGCCTGGACGGTCCCTGGGGCGCTCCCCCGTGACGCGGGGGGCGCCTCCTAAAATGCGACATGGGTTCCCCGTCGATCACCGCTGAAGAGGCCGCCGCCGGCGCGCCTCCCGTGCCGAGCGCGCTGCTGCGCCATCTCAATCCCGAACAGCTCGCCGCCGTGACGCTGCCGTCGCAGCCGGCGCTGATCCTGGCCGGCGCCGGCTCGGGCAAGACCCGCGTGCTGACCACGCGCATCGCCTGGCTGCTGCAGACCGGCCAGGTCTCGCCCGGCGGGCTGCTGGCCGTGACTTTCACCAACAAGGCGGCCAAGGAAATGATGGCGCGCCTCTCGGCGCTGCTGCCGCTGAGCGTGCGCGGCATGTGGATCGGCACCTTCCACGGCCTGTGCAACCGGCTGCTGCGCGCCCACTGGAAGCAGGCCGGGCTGCCCTCGGGCTTCCAGATCCTGGACTCCGGCGACACCGTCTCCGCCATCAAGCGCGTCATCAAGACGATGAAGCTCGATGAGGAGCGCTTCGTGCCCAAGCAGGTGAGCTGGTTCATCGCCAGCTGCAAGGAGGACGGCAAGCGCCCGCGCGACGTCGAGGCGCTGGACCCGCACACGCGCCAGCTCGTGGCCATCTACGCCGCCTACGAGGACCAGTGCCAGCGCGAGGGCGTGGTGGACTTCGCCGAGCTGATGCTGCGCAGCTACGAGCTGCTGCGCGACCACGAGCCGCTGGCGGCGCACTACCGCCAGCGCTTCCGCCACCTGCTGGTGGACGAATTCCAGGACACCAACCGGCTGCAGTACGCGTGGCTGAAGATGCTCGCGCCCCCGGGTGGCGGGCAGAGCGTGTTCGCCGTGGGCGACGACGACCAGTCGATCTACGGCTTCCGCGGCGCGCGGGTGGGGAACATGGCGGACTTCGAGCGCGAGTACCGCGTGCAGAAGATCATCAAGCTGGAGCACAACTACCGCAGCTACGGGAACATCCTCGACGCCGCCAACGGCCTCATCGCGCGCAACAGCCGCCGCCTGGGCAAGAACCTGCGCACCGAGGCCGGCCCGGGCGAGCCCGTGCGCGTGCACGAGAGCGTGAGCGACCACGCCGAGGCGCAGTGGCTGGTGGAGGAGGCGCAGCTGCTGCACCGCGGCGGGCTGCCGCGCAGCGAGATCGCGGTGCTCTACCGCTCCAACGCGCAGAGCCGGGTGCTGGAAAGCGCGCTGTTCAACGCCGGCATCCCGTACCGCGTCTATGGCGGCCTGCGCTTCTTCGAGCGCGCGGAGGTGAAGCACGCGCTGGCCTACCTGCGGCTGATCGAGAACCCGCACGACGACACCAGCTTCCTGCGCGTCGTGAACTTCCCGGCCCGGGGCATCGGCGCGCGCAGCATCGAGCAGCTCACGGACGCCGCGCGTGCCAGCGGGCGCAGCCTGCACCAGGGCGTGGGCGCGGTCACGGGCCGCGCCGGGGCGAACCTGGCGGCCTTCAACAACCTGATCCTGCGCCTGCGCGAGGAGACCCGCGGCCTGACGCTGCGCGAGATCATCGGCCGCATGCTGCAGGCCAGCGGACTGCTGGACTTCTACCGCACCGACAAGGACGGCCAGGACCGCATCGAGAACCTGGAGGAACTGGTCAACGCCGCCGAGGCCTTCGTGACGCAGGAGGGTTTCGGCAAGGAGGCGGTGGCGCTGCCCGTGGATGAGCTGCGCCCCGAGGGCGCCGAGGCCGTGGGCGCCGACCTGCTGCCCGATGCCGACACGGGCGAGATCGTCAGCCCGCTGGCGGCCTTCCTCACCCACGCCTCGCTGGAGGCGGGCGACAACCAGGCGCAGGCCGGCTCGGACGCGGTGCAGCTCATGACCGTGCACTCGGCCAAGGGCCTGGAGTTCGACGCCGTGTTCATCACCGGGCTGGAGGAGGGGCTGTTCCCGCACGAGAACTCGCTCTCCGACGCCGACGGGCTGGAGGAGGAGCGGCGGCTGATGTACGTGGCCATCACGCGCGCCAGGAAGCGCCTGTACCTGAGCTTCAGCCAGACGCGGCTGCTGCACGGGCAGACCCGCTACAACGTCAAGAGCCGCTTCTTCGACGAGCTGCCCGACGGGGCGCTGAAATGGATCACGCCGCGCACGGGCCTGCAGGGCGGCATGGCCTTCACGCCGCGGCAGGCGTGGCAGCAGGCGGCCTCGTCGCCGTTCCAGCAGGCGCGCCGCGAGCCGGCGCCGCCGCCGCTGGTGCCCAAGGCGCCGCCCTCGCACGGGCTGACGGTGGGCAAGGCGGTGTTCCACACCCGCTTCGGCGAAGGCGTGGTGGTGACGCTGGAAGGCGCCGGCGAGGACGCTCGCGCCGAGGTGAACTTCGGCCGCCACGGGCGCAAGTGGCTGGCGCTGTCGGTGGCCAAGCTCACGCCGATCGACTGACCGGCCGGCGAGGCCGGGTCAGCGCTTTTCTTCCTCGTCGCCCCCGGCCACCACGTCCACCGTCTTCTCGATCACCTTGCCGGTCACGGAGATGCCGGTGCTGACCACCGCGCCGGTGACGGAGATGGCCGCGCCGGCGGCGGCGCCGGCCACCGAGACCACGGCACAGCCGGACAGCAGGAGAGGGACGGCCAGCAGGGCCAGGAGCGGGGCGCGGAGTTTTTTCATGGGGCGCGATTGTCAGCCCCCGTTCCGGGGCACCCGGCGCGCGGGCGTCATGGATGCGTCACCGGTGTGACATGCGCCCGTCATCGGGCGCCGTCAGAGTGCGGGCCAAGCTGCACGACGCGCAGCACCCGACACCGAAACCGACCATGACGACGCTGAGCGAGAGTTTCCTGAATGCCACCCGGCAGGCGCTGGGCCTGCCCGCCACGGCCGTGCCGCACGGGCGCACCGGCCGCCGCATCCCTGCCGCGGCCGCGCGACGCACGGCGGCTCAGGCCTCGCCGTTCGTGGGCGCCTGGTCCTTGGGCGCGTCGCCGTCGCCGGCCAGCTCCTCGCTCCAGCCGAAGCTGTCGCTGAAGGTGGCGTAGAGCGAGGCGTAGAAGGCGCAGCTGAACATCAGCCCGCCGGGCAGCGCCGCCACGCCGGTGAGCTCGCGCGCGCCCAGCAGCGCGAACACGGTGCTCGCCAGCAGGGCGAAGCCCACCGCCAGCGCGGTCCAGGTCAGCCCGTAGACCAGCAGCGCGCCGCGGTTGCGCCAGCAGGCGATCCAGCTGGAGAACAGCGACTGCGCCGCGCTCTGCTGCGCCCACCACACCAGCGCCGGCGCGTGCCAGAAGGGCAGCGCCAGCAGCGTGGTCAGGCCCAGGCGCAGCACCAGCCCGAACTGCAGCCGCGCGTCGCGCAGCAGCGCCGCGGGCTCGCCGCCCTCGGTCACCATCTCGATGTGCAGTTGCTCGAAGCGGCCGCCGTCCACCCAGTCGCTCAGCCCGGCGATCAGCGCCGTGGCCACGCCATAGACGAAGCACAGCTTGAGCAGCTCGCGCTGGCGTGCCTTGGGCCGCGGGCGCAGCAGCTCCGCGTACAGCCCCGGGTGCACTGCCTTGCCGCCCAGCAGCACGCCGCGCGTGCCCACCATGAAGGCCAGGGACAGCAGCGGCAGCGCCATCATCACCAGCACCTGTCCCACCCAGGGCAGCGACATCACGAACAGCGCCACGAACAGGAAGGACAGGAACAGCAGCGTGTAGCCCATGGGGCGGCGCAGGAACTGCTGGAAGCCCCGCTGCACCCAGGCCGCGCCCCGGCGCGGCGGCAGGCTCTGCAGCTGCAGCGGGGGCGTGGTGGCCAGCGGGGGGATGGTCATGCCTCGCGTTCTCCCTGGGGATGCCACGGCATGGCGATGCGCGCGCGCAGCACGCGCTCGAAGTGTGCGGGGTCGTGCGGCTTGAGCATGCTGGCGTCGCGCGGCAGGTGCAGGTCCCACAGCCGCGAGACCCAGAAGCGCAGCGCGCCCGCGCGCAGCAGCGCGGGCAGCAGCCGGCGCTCGTTGCCGGTGAGCGGGCGCACGCGCTCGTAGGCGGCGACGAACACCGCCGCGCGCTCGTCCACGCCACGGCCGCTGTCGAGGTCGATGCACCAGTCGTTGAGGCACACCGCGATGTCGAACAGGAAGGTGTCGACCCCGGCGAAGTAGAAGTCGAAGAAGCCGCTGAGCCGCTCGCGGCCGGGCAGGCCCTCGAACATCACGTTGTCGCGGAACAGGTCCGCGTGCACCGGGCCGCGCGGCAGGTCCAGGTAGGCGGCGGACTCGGCCAGCGCGGCCTGGAAGGCCAGCTCCTCCTCGATCAGCGTGCGCTGCTCGGCCGTGAGGAAGGGCAGCACCACCGGCACCGTTTCCTGCCACCAGGGCAGGCCGCGCAGGTTGGGCTGCGCCAGCGGGAAGTCCTGCCCGGCCAGGTGCATGCGCGCCAGCATCTCGCCGACCTGCTCGCAGTGGTGCAGGTCCGGGGCGAGCTGGTGGCCGCCGGGGAGCTTGTTGACCAGCGCGGCGGGCTTGTCCTTGAGCTGGTGCAGGATCTGGTCGTTGTCGTCAGAGCGCGGCTCGGGCACCGGGATGCCGCGCTGCGCCAGGTGGCGCATCAGGTGCAGGTAGAAGGGCAGCTGCTCGAAGGTCAGGCGCTCGAACAGCGTGAGCACCCATTCGCCCTGCGTGGTGGAGACGAAGTAGTTGGTGTTCTCGATGCCCGCGCCGATGCCGCGCAGGGCCGTGACCTGGCCCACGTCGAGGGTGGCGACGAAGGCCGCGGCCTCGTCGAAGGTCACTTCAGTGAAGACGGCCATCGCTCAGAAATTGAAGACGTTCCACACGCGCTGCCCGACGGCCCCGCGGCTGCTGCTCGGCCCGGCGCTGGTGTCGCGCCCGCCGCCCTCCGGGATCACCTCGTAGGCCGCGCCCTTGCGCGGCTGCACGTGGATGCGCTGGGTTTGTCCGCGCACGCGCAGCTCCTCGATGCGCGCGCCCTCGTCCTCGGTCACCAGGTGCTGGACGTTCGGTTCGGGCGGGAGCTGGCGCGGGGCGTCGGTCTGTGCGGCCAGCGGCAGCGCTGCGCTCAGCACGGCCAGCGCCGCCGCGGGGCGGAGGAGGGCATTCATGGCGCCATTGTAGGAGCCGGCCCACAGCCGCTTCGGCCGTCGCGAGGGCGTGCGGCCCTGATTGACAATCCAGCAGATGAGCGAGAACAAGACCCTGTTGCTGGTGGATGGCTCCAGCTACCTCTACCGCGCCTACCACGCGCTGCCCGACCTGCGCGGCCCGGGCGGCGTGCCCACCGGCGCGCTGCACGGCATGGTGGCGATGATGCAGCGCCTGCGCGAGCAGGTTCCCGCGGCGCACGCGGCCTGCGTCTTCGACGCCTCCGGGCCCACCTTCCGCGACGACTGGTACCCGGACTACAAGGCGCACCGCGCGCCCATGCCGGAGGCGCTGGCCGAGCAGATCGAGCCCATCCACGAGGTGGTGAAGCTGCTGGGCTGGCCGGTGCTGCAGGTCGAGGGCGTGGAGGCCGACGACGTGATCGGGACGCTCGCGCGCGTGGCCGCCGCCGCCGGCCACGAGGTGGTGGTCTCCACCGGCGACAAGGACCTGGCGCAGCTGGTCACGCCGCAGGTCACGCTCATCAACACCATGAGCAACGAGCGGCTGGACGAGGCCGGCGTGCTGGCGAAGTTCGGCGTGCCGCCCGGTCTCATCGTGGACTACCTCACCCTCGTGGGCGACACGGTGGACAACATTCCCGGCGTGGAGAAGGTGGGCCCGAAGACGGCCGCCAAGTGGCTCACGGAACACGGCTCGCTCGACGGCGTGATCGAGGCGGCGCCGAAGATCAAGGGCGTGGCCGGCGAGAACCTGCGCAAGGCGCTGGAGTGGCTGCCCACGGGGCGCCGCCTGGTCACCGTGCACTGCGACTGCGACCTCGCCAAGCACGTGCCGGGCTGGCCGTCGCTGGACGCGCTGGTGCAGCGCCCGGTGCAGCGCGAAGACCTGCTGGCCTTCTACAACCGCTACGGCTTCAAGACGCTCAAGCGCGAGCTGGAGGAACAGATCGCGATGGAGGGCCGTGCCGACGCCGAGGGCGACCTGGTCACGCTCATGGAGACGGCCAGCACGCCGGTGGAGAAGCGCTACGAGACGGTGCTGACCCTGGAGGCACTGGAGCGCTGGATCGAAAAGATCGACGCCGCGCCGCTGACCTCGCTGGACACCGAGACCGATTCGCTGGACGCGCTGCGGGCCAACATCGTGGGCCTGTCGCTGTCGGTGGAGCCGGGCGAGGCCTGCTACGTGCCGCTGCGCCACGACTACGCCGGCGCGCCCGACCAGCTGCCGCTGGATCTGGTGCTGGAGAAGCTGCGCCCGTGGCTGGAGGACCCGAAGAGGCCCAAGCTGGGCCAGCACGCCAAGTACGACCTGCACGTGTTCGAGAACGTCGGCATCCGCGTGCGCGGCTACGTGCACGACACGCTGCTGGAGAGCTACGTGCTGGAGGCGCACAAGCCGCATTCGCTGGAGAGCCTGGCCGACCGCCACCTTAACCGCCGCGGCCTGAGCTACGAGGACCTGTGCGGTAAGGGCGCCAACAAGATTCCGTTCACGCAGGTGGACGTAGAGCGCGCGTCCGAATACGCCTGCGAGGATGCCGAGATGTGCCTGCAGGTGCACCGCGCGCTGTGGCCGCGCGTCGAGGCCGAGCCCGGGCTGCTGCACGTCTACCGCGACATCGAGCTGCCGGTGTCGGCGCTGCTGGCGCGCATGGAGCGCACGGGGGTGCTGATCGACGCCCAGGTGCTGGCGCAACAGAGCCATGCCATCGGCCAGCGGCTGCTGGCGTTGGAGCAGGAGGTGCACGCGCTGGCCGGACAGCCCTTCAACCTGGGCAGCCCCAAGCAGCTCGGCGAGATCCTGTTCAACAAGCTGGGCCTGCAGCCGGTGAAGAAGACCGCCAGCGGCGCGCCCTCCACCGACGAGGAGGTGCTGGAGAAGCTGGCGCTGGACCACCCGCTGCCGGCGCGCCTGCTGGAGCACCGCGGGCTGGCCAAGCTCAAGAGCACCTACACGGACAAGCTGCCGCAGATGGTCAACCCGGCCACCGGCCGCGTGCACACCACCTATGCGCAGGCGGTGGCGGTGACGGGCCGGCTCTCCAGCAACGAGCCCAACCTGCAGAACATCCCCATCCGCACGCCCGAAGGCCGGCGCGTGCGCGAGGCCTTCATCGCGCCCGAAGGCTGCGTGATCGCCAGCGCCGACTACTCGCAGATCGAGCTGCGCATCATGGCCCACATCAGCGGCGACGAAGGCCTGCTGCGCGCCTTCACCGAGGGCGACGACGTGCACCGCGCCACCGCGGCGGAGGTGTTCGGGGTGGCGTCGGGCGAGGTCAGCGCCGAGCAGCGCCGCTATGCCAAGACCATCAACTTCGGGCTCATCTACGGCATGAGCGAGTACGGGCTGGCGCGGCGGCTGGGCATCGAGACCAAGGCGGCGCGAACCTACATCGAGCGCTACTTCGCGCGCTATCCGGGCGTGAAGCGCTACATGGACGAGACCCGCGCCCAGGCCGCCGAGCAGGGCTACGTGGAGACGGTGTTCGGGCGGCGGCTGTACCTGCCCGAGATCCGCGGCGGCAGCGGCCCGCGCCGCGCCGAGGCCGAGCGCCAGGCCGTCAACGCGCCGATGCAGGGCACGGCGGCGGACCTGATCAAGCTCGCCATGCTGGCGGTGCAGCGCGCCCTGGACGAGCAGGGCAAGCTCACGCGCATCGTGCTGCAGGTGCATGACGAGCTGGTGTTCGAAGTGCCCGAGGCCGAGCTGGCCTGGGTGAAGGCCGAGGTGCCCAAGCTCATGGCCGGCGTGGCGCAGCTGAAAGTGCCGCTGCTGGCCGAGGTGGGTGTGGGGCGCAACTGGGACGAGGCGCACTGACACCGGGCTGACGCGCCGCGGGGCGTTGCTAAGATGCGCGCCCCCGACCTGCCGCGCCGTGCCGTGGCGCGGTCCGTCCCTACTGCAGACCGCGCCGTGGCGCGGTCGCTCCTTTTCCCATGACCCTTGCGTACATCGTCGTTGCCACGCTGCTGGGCGGCCTGCTCTCGGTATTGATCGCCGCGCAGCTCACGGTCAGCGTGCTGGGCCGGCTGGTCAAGAGCCTGGTGAGCCTGTCGGCGGGCGTGCTGCTGGGCACGGCGCTGATCAACGTGCTGCCCGAGGCCTTCGAGGAAGGGTCGGACCCGCACAGCCTGTTCCTGACGCTGCTGGGCGGCCTGCTGTTCTTCTTCCTGCTGGAGAAGGCGGAGCTTTACCGCCACGGCCACCACCACGAGGGCGACGACCCGCACCACCACCACCACCATGGCTTCGACGCCGAACAGGCGGGCAAGGGCGGCTGGAGCGTGCTGCTGGGCGACAGCATCCACAACTTCTGCGACGGCATCATCATCGCGGCGGCCTTCCTGTCGGACACGCAACTGGGCATCGTGACGGCGCTGGCGGTGATCCTGCACGAGATCCCGCAGGAGGTCGGCGACTACATCGTGCTGCTCAATGCCGGCCTCTCGCGCCGGCGCGCGCTCATCTACAACGCGATGTCGGGCATGGCCTCGGTGGTCGGCGGCGTGGTGGGCTACCTGGTGGTGGAGCCCTGGAAGGAGTGGTTCCCGTACCTGCTGGTCATCGCCTCCAGCAGCTTCATCTACGTCGCGGTGGCGGACCTGCTGCCACAGCTGCAGCGCCGCCTGAGCCTGCGCGACACGCTGGCGCAGCTGGGCTGGCTGGCCGCGGGGCTGGGCGTGGTGCTGGTGGCCACGCGCACGCTGCACCACTAAGCTCCATCCGTTCGCCCTGAGCCTGTCGAAGGGCTGTGGCTCAGTCGTGTGGCGGGGGCTTCGGCAAGCTCAGCCCGAACGGAAACCTCTTTGCACCACTGCCAATAAAAACGCCAGGACGCGTGGTCCGCGATCCCGGCGAAGGCCTCCAGCCGAGCGCGCC
>JAEYPG010000407.1 GCA_023410975.1 Pseudomonadota bacterium | reverse complement strand
ACGCTGGACACCGCGGGCCAGGAGCGCTTCGCCAAGCTCAAGGCCTGGCGTGCCGAGGTGGCGCGCGAGCACGGGCTGCCGGCCTACGTCATCTTCCACGACGCCACGCTGGCGCAGATGGCCGCAGAGTGCCCGGACTCGCTGCAGGCGCTGGGCCACATCAGCGGCGTGGGCGCCAAGAAGCTCGAAGCCTACGGGCGCGAGATCCTGCGCGTGCTGGAGCGCTGAGCCGACTGCGCTCACGCCGGCCGCGGCGCCGGCTCGGGGTTCTCCCGCTTGGGGTCTTTGCCTAAGCGATCACGCAATTGCCCCCGCATTGGGGCGGCCCGTAGCCTGGGACGTTCGTCTTGAACCGGCGCGGGAAAGCCCCCGCGTCCAACGACCTCAAGGAGATGCGATGTCCGTGAAGACCGTCCATGTCCCGCGCCGTTTGCCGGCCGCCGCCGCCGCCCTGCTGTGCTTGCAGCTCGCGGGCTGCTGGGGCGGCGGCGACGACGGCGAGCCCATCAACGCCCTTCCCGCAGGCGCCGCCGACATCTCGCGCACGGCCTACACCGCCACGACGCCGACGCCGGGCACCGCGCCCACTTCGGAAACCACGCAGGACCTGCTTACCGGCGGCCTGGGCAAGTCGGGCCTGGCCGGCGCCACGCCTACCTATGCCAACGCCACCGCGCCGACGCGCTTCGAGCTCCGCCGCCACGCCCTCTACAGCAACTACCGCGGCCTGGTGGACGTCACCGCCAACGGCGGCTACGGCACGATCTACGGCCCGAACGTGGACCTTGCCGGCAACGCCACCGCCAGCGAGGGCCTGATCCCCGGCGTCGAGTACATCGGCGTGCTCGACAACGCCGAGGGCACCAAGCGCGTGACGATGGCCGTGCAGGTGCCCACGGGCTTCGACCAGAACAACCCCTGCATCGTCGTCGCCCCGTCCTCGGGCTCGCGCGGCGTCTATGGCGCCATCGGCACGGTGTCGGAGTGGGGCCTCAAGCGCGGCTGCGCCGTGGCGCTGACCGACGCCGGCAAGGGCATGGGGCTGCACGACCTCAGTGACGACACCGTCACGCAGATTGACGGCACGCGCAACACGCGCCCGGCCGCGGGCGCGCTGGCGAACTTCGCCGCGCAGCTCACCGATGCGGCGCGCGCGGCCTTCCTGGCCGCCTTCCCCAACCGGGTGGCGCTCAAGCACGCGCACTCGCAGCAGAACCCGGAGAAGGACTGGGGCAACGACACCCTGGCCGCCGCGCGTTATGCGCTGTACGTCATCAACCAGGAGTACGGCACCGCGCTGCCGGGCACGGACAAGAAGCTGCGCCGCTACGACCCCGGCAACACGCTGGTGATTGCAGCCTCGGTGTCCAACGGGGGGACGGCCGTGCTGCGCGCGGCCGAGGCCGACACCGAAGGGCTGATCGACGCGGTGGTGGCCGGCGAGCCCGGCGCCACGCCGGCGAGCACGATCAGCTACGGCGTGCAGCAGGGCTCCGCCGCGGTGCCTGCCTTCGGCAAGCCGCTGCTGGACTACTTCAGCTTCGCCAACCTGTACCAGCCCTGTGCCGCGCTGGCGCCCGCGGCGAGGATGACGGGCGAGAACTCCTTCTTCAATTACTTCCAGACCAGCGCCAACACGTTCAACCTGCTGACGCCCAACTTCGATGCCCGAGGGGCCAACCGGTGTGCCGCCCTGGCCGCCAAGGGCCTGGTCACGGGAGCCGACCTCGACAGCCAGGCCACCGACGCGCTCAACCGGCTGCACAACTACGGCTGGGGCACCTACAACGACCAGATGCACAATGCCCACTTCGGCTTGGGCGCCACGACGCAGGTCACGAGCATGTACGCCAACGCCTACGGGCGTTTCTCGGTGGCCGACAACCTGTGCAACATCAGCTTCGCCGGGGTGGACGCGACCGGGGCGCCGGCGGCCATCGCGGCGGCGGCCAAGGCCATCAGCTTCGCCAGCGGCAACGGCGTGGCCAACGGGGTTCCGGCTGTCGTGGTGATCAACGACTCGGTGGGCGGCGCCAGGCGCTGGGAGCTCGCCACGTCACCCAGCACGGGGCTGCCGGACTTCGGCTTCGACGCCGCCGTGTGCCTGCGTGCCTTGGCCACCGGCACCAATCCCATCACCGGCGCGGCGCTGGCGGCCGCCACGCCCACCGTGCCGCCCACGGGCACGACGCCGGGCACGCCGGCCATGCCCAGCCTGGAGCAGAGCCAGCGGGTGCGCACCGGCATCTCCGAGGTGCTGGCCAACGCCAACCTGCGCGGCAAACCCACGCTGGTGGTGACGGGCCGCAGCGACGCGCTGCTGCCCATCAACAACACCAGCCGGGCCTACGTCGCGGCCAACCGCGTCGTCGAAGGCAGCGCCAGCAAGCTCAGCTACATCGAGGTCACCAACGCCCAGCACTTCGACACCTTCGTGGGCCTGGCCGGCTTCGACACGCGCTTCGTGCCGCTGCATGCCTATTTCGTCGATGCGCTCAACGCGATGTACGCGCACGTGAAGTCGAGCACCGCGCTGCCGGGCAGCCAAGTGGTGCGGGCCACGCCGCGCGGCGGCACGCCCAGCCTGACGGCACCCGCGCCCGCCATCTCTCGCGCCGCCAACCTGCCGCCCATCGCCGCCACGCCGGCGGCTGCCGACGCCATCACCTTCAGCGGCAACGCGATCAACGTGCCGAACTGAGCGACGCCGGCCGCGCTTCGCGGCCGGCCACCGGACTGGCCCAGGCCGGGCCGCGATGGCGGCGCCGGCCTTTTTCATGTGCCGACGTGGCGCGTACGGCAGCGGCAGGGAAGCATTCGTAGGCGCTTGCCGACCTGGGCGCTCAGCGCAGCACCTGCACCGTCGCCACCGTGCTGTCTGCGAACTGGCCCACGTCGTCCACGGCGCGGGCGAAGAACTGTGTGAGCGGGGCCGCGTCGGTGGGCAGCACGACGCTGAGCTGGTAGGGCGGCACGAACTGGATGCCCAGCCGCACGGCGCTGCCGTCGGGCAGCAGCTGGTAGAAGGCGACGTAGTCCACGCGGTAGTCGTCGCGGGCATCAGCCAGCAGCGCGACGGTCTGGCCGGGCACGGCCTGCGTGGGAGAGACCGCCAGCGACACGCCGGGCGGGTCGTCGTCCGGGCCGATGCCCACCCAGACGCCGCCGCCGCAGCCGCCCAGCAGCAGCGCGGCGGCCAGC
>JAEYPG010000694.1 GCA_023410975.1 Pseudomonadota bacterium | reverse complement strand
GGATCCAGTGCCCCACGCGCAGCTTGACGTCGCCGTCGCTGTGCTGCTCGAAGAACGGCCCCCAGTGCGGGTGCTGGTTGTAGTAGCCCGGATGGGGCGCATGTGCATGCAGGTCGATCAGCATGGTGCTCAAGCCTCGTTGTGAAAGTGCGACGGCGGCCAATGAGCGTCGTCGCAGGGATCGGGTAAACCGCATCATGCCGTTGTTGGTCATTTTTCGCAATTCTGTTCAACTTATGGTTTTCGCCAGGACGATGGGGTCCTGGGACAGGAGAACTCGATGAACTGCATTCGACGCATGGACCATTTCACGGTCGTCACGGACCGGTTGGCGCAGACCCAGGCGTTCTATGAGCGGCTGGGCCTGCAGGTCGGCGCACGGCCTGACTTCGGGATCGGCGGCGTGTGGCTGTATGCCGGGGAGCAGGCGGTGTTGCATGTGGTCGAGGTGCAGCACATGCCCGCGCTGCGCCGTGGTGCGCTCGACCACATGGCGTTCCATGGCGACGACATCGTCGCCACGCTGGAGATGCTCAAGCGCGAAGGCGTTGCCTACCGACTGTTGCGCCTACCGCGCCCGTGGAGCACGTGGCAGGTCTTCTTCGAGGACCCCAACGGGGCCGAAGTGGAGATCGATTTCGATGCGGCGCAGAAGGTGCCGCCGCATCTCAAGGACGGCTCGGTCGCTCAGAGCAGCGCGTCGTAGGAACCCCCGTCGACCTGCAGGTTCTGACCCGAGATGAAGGATGCCTGCGCCGAACACAGGTAGGCACAGGCATCGCCAAACTCATGCGGCGTGCCAAGCCTGCGCGCACGCACCATGCGCGTCTGCAATGTGCGGGCCTCTTCGAAGCTGATGCCCCGGTCATGCATCATGCGCCGGGCCATTTCCTGCTGCCGGCCGGTGTCGATGTGCTGTGGCAGCAGGTTGTTGATGGTCACGTTGTCAGCCACGGTCTCGCGCTGCAGGCCCTTGGCAAACGCCGTGAGGCCGGTGCGCGCCGTGGTGGACAGACTCAAGCCGAAGCGCGGCGTCTTCACCACCGCCGAGGTGATGTTTACGATGCGGCCGAAGCGCCTGCGGCGCATGCCCTCCACCACGGCCGAGATCAGGTGCACCGGTGCCAGCAGGTTGGCCTCCAGCGCCGCCAGCCATGCGTCGTGGTCCCAGTCGGCGAGGGTACCCGGCGCAGGGCCGGCGTTGTTGGTCACCAGGATGTCCGGCTCTGCACAGGCAGCCAGCAACGCATTGCGTCCGGCTGCAGTGTCCAGATCGGCGGCCACGGCGGCTGGCCTTCGCCCCGTGAGGCGCTCGATGCCATCGGCCGCCTCGGCCAGGCGCCCTGCGTCTCGGCCGTTGAGCGTGACGTCGCATCCCTCGCGAGCCAGCGCGGTCGCGCAGGCCAGCCCCAGACCACGTGAGGACGCGCACACCAGTGCGCGCCGTCCTGCAATACCAAGATCCATGTCGTGTTCAGTGCCCAGTGCAGGCCACGCCGACGCGTCGGACCGCAAGGCCTCGCGCGGTGCAGTCATGCTCACCGGGGACACGGGTGCCCTCGGCGCAGCAGCACACGCCCTGGGGCTTCCTGCCCCCGCCCAACCGGCCCGGCCACCGGGTGGCCGCGTGGTGTAAACCCTTGGATTTGTACATATTGACTGAATGTGTTCAGCAATTAAACTTCCTGTGCCGAACGACGTCAACCAGGAAGCCCCTTGCGATCCGAAGTCCGCTCCCACTGTCCTCCCCGCCGCCTGCTCGATGGCCCTGCCGGGACTTGGCTTTTCCTGGCCTCAGGAGGGCAACTCGACTGCAGCGCTGGCGGCACTACCGCGACAGCGCCTGGCGTGTGCAACTCGCCGGCCGATGAGCGTCATGCGTCCGGGCTGCCGGGCGCGGCAGCTTGAGAGCGGGAGCAGGCCATGCCACGCAAGCTCCCGGCCCTCACGCCAGACACCGCGCCGTTCTGGCAGGGTGGCGCGCAGGGCGAACTGCTGATCCACCACTGCACTGGCTGCCAGCGCTTCTTTCATCCACCGGCACCGGTATGCCCACGCTGCGGCAGCCTCGATGTGGCCCCGCGCGCGGTGTCCGGGCGGGCGCGGGTGCTCACCTTCACCGTCAACCACCAGGCGTGGTCGAGCGAGCTGACGCAGCCCTACGTGGTGGCTATCGTCGGCCTGGATGAGCAGGATGACCTGCGCCTGCTCACCAACATCGTTGGCTGCAACCCGGCACAGGTGGCCATCGGCATGCCGGTGCGCGTGACCTTCGAGCCGCAGGAAGATGTGTGGATTCCGCTATTCGAGAGGGCCGCGTGATGGCCGTACCGCTGTACGAAAAGAATGTCGCGATCACCGGCATCGGCCAGTCCGAGGTCGGCCGCCCCTCCTCCAAGTCAGCCATGCGGCTGACGCTTGACGCCTGCCTGGAGGCCATCGCCGACGCAGGCCTCAGGCGCGAGGACATCGATGGTGTCGCCTGCTGGCCCGGTGACAACAACAACGGCAGCAGCTTCTCGCCGGTGGGCCCCAACGCGCTCATGAGCGTGCTGGGCCTGAAGGTGAACTGGTACGGCGCCGGCTACGAGGGTCCGGGTCCCCTGGCGGGCGTGATCAACGGCGCGATGGCCATTGCCGCGGGATTGTGCCGGCATGTGCTCGTCTTCCGGACCATCACCGAAGCCAGCGCGCGGCGTGTGAACAAGGCAGAGGCCGCGCTGACCAACAAGACCGTCGGGCGCGACAGCAGCTACTTCTGGCAGTGGTACACGCCCTTCAACGTGCTCTCGGCCATCAACCTCATGGCGATGTACGCGCAGCGCCACTTCCACGAGTACGGCACCACGCCCGAGCAGCTGGCACAGATCGCCCTGACCTGCCGCCGTAACGCCGCGCTCAATCCCAAGGCGCTGTTCCGCACGCCCATGACGATGGAGGATTACTTCGCTTCGAAGATGATCTCCACGCCGCTGCGCATGTTCGACTGCGACGTGCATTGCGACGCCTCCACGGCCATCGTGCTCTCGCGCGCCGACGCTGCGCTTGATGGCCGCAACACGCCCATTCGCATTGAGGCCATCGGCGCCGCGCTGCACCAGCCGTGGTCATGGGACCAGATCTCGTTCACCGAGATGGCTGCCTTCGACGTCGGCCGCATGATGTGGTCGCGCACGGACTACAAGCCCTCGGACGTGCGCAGTGCACAGCTCTACGACGGTTTCTCCATCCTGACCATGATCTGGCTCGAGGGCCTGGGGCTGTGCCCTCGCGGCGAGAGCGGGCGCTTCGTCGAGGGCGGCAGCCGCATTGCGCGCGACGGCATGCTGCCCATCAACACCAACGGTGGCCAGCTCTCGGGCGGACGCACCCACGGGTTGGGCTACGTCCACGAGGCCTGCACACAACTGTGGGGCCGCGCCGGGGAGCGTCAGATTGCACCGCACCAGGTGGCGGTAGCGGCGGCCGGCGGCGGGCCGTTGGGCGGCAGCCTGCTGCTCGTGAAGGATTGACTTGCGAGGGCGCCACCCGCGCCCGCATTGAAAAAGGATGCCTCCATGTCTTTGAACTCCGTGGTGATCGTCGGCGCTGGCCAGGCCGGCTTCCAGGTGGCGAGCTCGCTGCGCCAGGACGGCTACGCCGGGCGCATTACCATCGTCGGTGATGAGCCGGGCGTGCCCTACCAGCGTCCGCCCCTGTCCAAGGCCTACCTGCTGGGCAAGATCGGCGCGCACGCGCTGCGTTTCAGGCCGCCGGAGTACTTCGACGAGCACCGCATCGACCGTCTCCACGACAGCGTCATTGCCATCGACCGCGCCCATCGCTGCGTGCGTTTGACCTCGGGAACGAGTGTCGAGTATGACCATCTGGTACTGGCCATGGGAGCGCGCAACCGCGTGCCAGCCGTGCCCGGGGTGGAGCTCGACGGCGTGTTCGGGCTGCGTACATTGGCCGACACCGATGCGCTGTCGCCGCGCCTGGGGAGCATCGAAAACGCTGTGGTGGTCGGTGCCGGCTTCATTGGGCTGGAGTTCGCGGCGGTGGCTGCGGCCAAGGGCATCAAGGTGCACGTGCTGGAGATTGCTGACCGGCCGATGGCGCGCGCGCTCTCGCGGCCGATGTCCGAGCTGTTCGCGCAGGCCCACCGCGGCTGGGGCGTGACACTGGACCTGCAGCAGGGCCTGGTGCGCATCGTCGGCAAGAGCGGCAAGGTCACGGGCGTGGAGACGTCCGATGGGCGTCACCTGCAGGCTGACCTGGTGGTCTATGGCATCGGCGTCCTGCCCAACGCCGAGCTGGCCGTGGCAGCAGGTCTGGACGTCGCCAATGGCATTCGTGTCAACGAGCTGCTTCAGACAAGCGACCCGGCCATCTCGGCCATCGGCGACGTGGCCAGTTTCACCAGCCCGTACGCGAACACCCCTATACGACTGGAGTCGGTGCAGAACGCGGTAGACCAGGCCCGCTCGGTGGCCGCAAGGCTGATGGGCAAACCCGTGCCCTATGCCGCCCTGCCCTGGTTCTGGACCGACCAGGGCGAGCTCAAGCTGCAGATCGCCGGTCTGTCCGACGGCCACGACGAGACCGTGCTGCTGGGCTCGCCCGAAAGCCGGCAGATGAGCGTGCTGTGCTTCCGCCAGGGACGCCTGATCGCTGTCGAGTCGGTCAACCGTCCGGTGGACCACATGAGCTCGCGCAAGATTCTCGGGCGCGCCGTGACCCTCACGCCGGCGCAGGCTGCCGAGCCGGGGTTCGACCTCAAGGCCTACGAACTGGCCACGCGCGAGCACCCCTGACGGCGGCACGCCTGGGTCGAGGCGTCGTTCAAAAGCCGAGCAAGGCGGCGTGCCGCTTTGGCGGCATGCATGGCAACGCAGCGACAAGGCCAACCTGGGACAAGGAGTTCCGTACCGGGAACAGGCTCAGCGGCCTGCAGGAGAGCCACGGCTGGTGCACCAGTGAAGCGGCAAGCACTGCCCCCTATCCAAGGCGCGTGCAGGCTCCAAAGGAGCCCATGGCACGCCGGGCCGCCTGGTGGCGAGCCCGGCGTGGTGTAGCCAAGGTCACAGGCCGAGGAAGTCGGCCTTGCCCAGGTCCACGCCGGCGTGGCGCAGCAGCGCGTAAGTGGTGGTGGCGTGGAAGAAGAAGTTGGGCAGTGCCCAGCGCTGCAGGAAAGTCTCGCCAGTGAAGTGCAGCGACTCTCCGCTGCGCTGAGGCAGCACGATCTCGCGCGCATCGGAACCGTCGATGCTCCGGGGATCGATAGAGCGCACGAACGCCAGCGTGTTGCGCACGCGTTGCGCCAGCGCCTCCAGCGTCGTCTCGTCATCGGGGAACCTCGGTGCGTCCACACCCGCCAGGCGTGCCACGGCGAGCTTGGCCACGTCGGCGGCGATGCGCACCTGCGAGGCAAAGGTGAGCATGTCTGGCGCCAGCCGCAGTCCGAGGTAGTTGGCGCTGTCAAAGCGCCGGGACTCGGCATGGGCCTGGGCCTTGGCAAGCCAGGTCAGCAGGTTGTCCAGCATGCGCTCGAACACGGGCACGCTGGCCCCGTACATGGACATCGTCATGGTGCGTTCTCTCCCTCAGAGCTTGTTGGAGCCTTGCCGCTCGAAGTACTGGCGCAGCGGCACCATGGCCGGCGAGTGGCTGGTGAAGCCGCCGTCCACGGGGATCACGGCGCCGGTGATGAACGAGGATTCCTCGCTGGCGAGGAAGGCCACCACGTCGGCGATCTGGCGCGGACGGCCCAGCTCAGGCGTGAGGTGCTGCTCGAGCAGGATCTGCTTGATCTCCTCAGGCACTGTTTTCTGGGCATGATCGTTGATGACAAAACCGATCATGATGGCATTGGAGCGGATGCCCTGCTTGCCATACTGCGCCGCTACCGAGCGCGCCAGCGCCATCAAGGCCGCCTTGGACGCGGCGTAGGCGGTGAGCGTCACGTCGCCGAGCTGGCCGAAGCCGGAGGTGGCGAAGATGATGGATCCGCCGCCCGCCTCCAGCATGTGCGGCACGACATGCTTGCAACACAGCATCGCGCCGCGCGCGTTGACATCGAGCGCCTTGTCCCAGGCAGCGACGTCGACATTGCACACGTCGCGGTCGGACTGCCGTTGGGCAGTGTCCAGCGCCGCGGCGTTGTTGTGCAGCACGTCGATGCGCCCGAAGCGCTCGACGACGGCGCTCACCATGGCGCGGATCGATTCTTCCGAGGTGACATCGACCTGCACTGCCAGCGCCTGTCCGCCCGCAGCATCGATCTGCGCTGCCACGCCTTGCGCGGCGGCCAGTTCGATGTCCACCACGGCCACGCGCGCGCCCTGCGCCGCCAGCACGCGAGCGGTCTCCGCGCCGATACCGTGGCCCGAGCCGGTGACGATCGCCACCTTGCCTTCCAGTCTTGCTGTCATCGCTTCTCCTCAATGGCCGGTGAACTGTGGCGCGCGCTTCTCGCGGAACGCCAGCGCCGCTTCCTTGACATCCTGCATCGGCGCCAGCATCGCAAAGAGGTCGAGCTCCAGATCAAGTCCGCTCTTGAGGTCAAGCTGTTGTGCCGCGCGCGCAGCCTGCTTGACATAGGCGGTGGCCATCGGTGGCTTGGCGGCGATTGACTGCGCCAGTGCGGTCACCTCGGCCAGCAATGCTTCCTTGCTGGATGCCACGCGCGTGACCAACCCGATGGCGCTGGCCTCCTGCGCGCTCATGCGTGCGCCGGTGAGCAGGATGTCCAGGGCACGGCCCGGGCCCACAACGCGCGGCAGCCGCTGCGTGCCACCACCGCCCGGGATGAGGCCCAGCCCCGTCTCCGGCAGCGCCAGCACGGCGTCCGGTGCTGCGAAGCGGATGTCGCAGGCCAGCGCGAGCTCCAGCCCGCCGCCCATGCAAAAGCCGTGGATAGCAGCGATGACGGGCTTCTCGACGCGGTCCAGCGCCTCGATCCAGCGTGCCTTTTCCATGCGGCGGCGCACCTGCAGGGAGTTCTCGGCCTGGCGCTGCTCCTTGATGTCAGCGCCGGCGCAGAAGCCGCGCGGGCCCTCGCCGCGGATCACGATCACACGGATCGCTGGGTCGGCCTCGATCTCGGCCAGCGCCGCGGGCACGCCGCGGCGGATGTCGTCGTTGATGGCGTTGATCTGGCCCGGGCGGTTGAGCACGATCCAGCCCACACCGGCTTCGCGCTGCACGCGCACGGCGTTCTCCACCGCCGCATCGCCGGCCATGGCGGCCTCCTTGGAAACCATCGTCATGGCCATCTCAGACCTCCTCGAACTCGACGAGCTGGCCCTTCAGGTCAGCCGGTTCGACACGGATCAGCGGCTTGCCACCGACGGCCTCGCACTCGTCAATCCAGGTGAAGCGCGTGCCGCGCCGGCGCAAGTCCTCGGCCTTGGCCGCCAGGCCGTTGACGGCAATGCGGATGTAGTACGGACCCGGCCCCCAACTGTTGAGGTACAGGCCCGCCTCGCCGTTCCAGCGCGTGGCCTCGATCACGTCCAAGGAGGCACTGTTGGGCAGCGCGAACTCCATGGTCGCGCGACGGTAGCCCTCGCGCTCCAGCAACTCGACCGCCCCGTGGGGTTCCCAGTCCAGGTTCGCGGAGCAGCGGCGCAGCGTCTCGTCGAGGTTGCGCACGAGGAAGCCGCGCGCCGATACGCGCACCATCTCGCCAGGCTCCGGGCTGCGGGGCTTGGGTGCGGGCGTGGCGAAGGTGTCGGCCGGCAGTTGCAGCGGCTCGGTGGGCATGATCTCGATGCACAGGCCACCGTCGACCGAGGGGTCGTAGCGGGGATCCTCAGGCGTGGCACCGAGCCACAACCGGTCGAAGGGCATGTCGGGGGTGCGTTGTGCCATGCGGAAGCGCAGCCGTCGCCGCATGAGCTTTTCCACCAGCGCATCGAACCGCGCACCCTGCAGCGCCAGCACGATGGAGTGGGTCAGCATCGGGCGATGGCGGCCCTGGTAGTCCTTGAGGCTTTCCAGGAACTCGTGGAACATCGGGTCGCCCAGATTGGGCTTGTCCAGGTGTCCCTGCGGCTCCACGCGCGTGGGCGAGACGGCCAGCGACTTGTGCACGCGCAGGAAATGCGCGATGTACGGGTGGTCATCGAAGGCTTGGCGCCACCGCTCGTGCTTGTGGATGCCCAGCTTGGCGGCCAGCAGGTCGGCCATGGCATCGGGATCCGACACCATCATGTCAGCGCTCAGCAGCAGGTCGAACATTTGCGACTCCTTGTTGTCGAAGAGTTGGTTCAGGCGGCCGGACGCGGCTGCACGTGGGCCACGGGCTCACGACGCCTGGGATTGAGCAGGAAGTGGGACAGCGCAGGAATCAGCACGAGCGCGCCGAGCATGTTCCACAGGAACATGAAGGTCAGCAGGATGCCCATGTCGGCCTGGAACTTGATGGGTGACCAAGCCCAGGTGATCACGCCGGCGGCCATCGTCAGGCCGACCAGAGCCACCACGCGCCCGGTGAAGTCCAGCGAGCGACGGTAGGCCTGTGCCAGCGTGGCGCCGCGGCGCTGCATGGCGATCTGCACGCTCAGCAGGTACAGCGCATAGTCCACGCCGACGCCCACGCCCACCGCGATAACGGGCAGCGTGGCCACCTTCAGCCCGATGCCCAGCCACACCATCAGCGCCTTGCACAGGATGGAGGTGATGATCAGCGGGATCATCGCGACCACCGTGGCGGCGATGCTGCGGAAGGTCAGCAGGCACAGCAGCGCGGTGGCACCGTAGACCGCCAGGTACATCTTGACGATGCCGCGCTCGACCTCGATGTTGGTGGCGGCCTCGATGCCTGCGCTACCCGCGGCCAGCAGGAACTGCGTGGGGGTCCTGGCGTCGGGCGCGGTGTTGTGGCGCTGCGCGAAGTCCTCGCTTACCTTCAGCACGCGTGCGAGCGTGTCGGCCTTGTGGTCGCTCAGGTACGCCACCAGCGGGGAAACCGAGCAGTCCTGGTTGGTGATGTCGGGCGTGGCGATCATCGCGGCACCGACCGCGGCGTTCGTGATGGCCTGGTCGCGGCTGATGGTGAGCCACTTTCCACTGCCTTCGGACAGGCCGGCGGTGAAGAAGCGGGTCGTCTCGGCGACCGAGGCCGTGGTCTGCACACCCGCGGTCGAGCGCAGCGACTGCGCCAGGTTGTCCATGAGCTGCAGCGACTCGTACAGGCGGCAGCCGTCGGCGCCCGTCTTCATGATGACGACGAACTGGTCACTGGACAGGCCGTAGTGCTCCGTGACGTAGGCGTTGTCGAGGTTGTAGCGGGAGTCGGCGCGCAACTCGGGTGCGCCGGGATCGAGGTCGCCGATGCGCAGTTGCATCATCACCACCGAGCTGATGGCGGTGACCACGAAGGCGGCGCCAATGGTCAGCGATGCGTAACGGCGCTCGGTGAGGCGGTCCAGTCCCAGCCACAGCCGGGCCATCAATCCTTTGCCCTTGCTTGTGTCGTGGTCCTCGGCCAGCGCGCGCTTAGCCGCCGCGGGGCTCACACCGATGTACGACAGCGAAACCGGAATCAGCACGAGCTTGGTGAAGACCAGCACCGAAACGCCAACGCTGGTGGTCAACGCAAGGTCACGGATGACGGGGATGTCGATGATCATCAGCACCGCGAAGCCGACGATGTTGGTCAGCAGCGCCGTGAGACCGGCCATGAACAGCCGACGGAACGTGTAGCGCGCTGCCACGTACTTGTGCGTGCCCCGGCCCACGTCCTGCAGGATGCCATTCATCTTCTGTGCGCCATGCGACAGCCCGATGGCGAAGATCAGGAACGGCACCAGGATGGAGTACGGGTCGAGCTCGTAGCCGAGCAGCTGCATCAGCCCCAGCAGCCAGATCACGCCGGCCGTGGCCACCGTCACCAGCAGCACGGTGGAGCGCACACAGCGCGTGTAGGCCAGCACGAATACCGCCGCCACCAGCACCGACGCGCCGAAGAACAGCATGACCTCGTGCAGGCCGGCGATCAGGTCACCCACGATCTTGCCGAAGCCCACGATGTGGACGCCGACCTTGTCGCTTTCAAAGGAGCGGATCTTCTGTTCCAGCGCACGCGAGAAGGCACCGTAGTTCAGCGGCTTGCGGGTGTTGGGATCGAGCTCCAGCAGCGGCGCGACGATCATCGTGGACTTCAGGTCGTTGGCGACCAGGCTTCCCACGATGCCCGCACGCGTGATGTTGAGCTTGAGCTGCTCGATCGACTCGGGCGATCCGCTGTAGTCCTGCGGCATCACCGGCCCGCCGCTGATGCCCTCCTCCGTCACCTGACGCCAGCGCACGATGGGCATCCACAGCGACTTCATCCACGAGCGGTCGACGCCCGGGATGAGGTAGAGCGTGTCGTTGACCTTGCGCAGCGTCTCGAGGTACTCGGGATCGTAGATGTTGCCGGTCTTGTTCTCGACGACGATGCGGATGGTGTTGCCGAGACCGGGCAGCTCCTTGCGGTTGTCGAGGTAGTTCTTGATGTACGGGCTCGACGTCGGAATCATCCGGTCGAAGCTCGCATTGACGTCGAGCTTCAGCGCAAAGAAACCGAAGACGACCGTGGCCAGCAGGCACAGCGCCAGCACCAGGGCACGGTGGTTGAAGATCAGGCGTTCGGCCCGGTTGCCGGAATGGACGTCGAAGTCCCGCGGGTCGGCGATCACCGGCATGCCGCCGGTGTTTTCGGTATGGCCGCTCATGGCGTGAGTCCTTGAATCGTGGTGCGCGCGCGCCAGGTCATTGCAGGGAGTAGCCCATCAATTCGACGACGCGGATGCCGTTGATCTGCCCGAAGACCAAGCCCTTGCTGCCGGCAGCCACAGCAGAGAGAACCTCGCTCGTGAAGGGCACCTGCAGCGGCTGTACCTTCAGGCTCCCGGGCTTGAGGGCGAGCACATGTCCGGCTTGCGACACCAGCAGCACGCGGTCGTCGCCGGCATTCACGGCGGCGACGATATGGGCATCGATGCCGGTGTCGACCTTGTCCCACTGCTGGCCGTCGTTGCGGCTGAGGTAGACATTGCCGCGCAGTCCGTAGGCCAGCAGGCGGCCGGGCTGCACGTCGACGCCGAAATACGTGCCCTTGTACGGCGTGTCCACCTTGACGAAGCGGCCCTGCTGACGGTCCAGCCGCAGCAGCAGCCCCTGCTCGCCGGCGACGTACAGGCGCTCGGCCGTACCCGACACACCGTAGAGGTGGAAGCGGCTGTCGTTGTCCACATGCTCGATCCACGGCGCCCAGGTCTTGCCGTGGTCGGCCGTGCGCAGGATCAGGCCGAACGCGCCCACGAGGTAGCCCTCGCCGTTGGCCCCGAACCAGACGTCGAGGAAGGGCGCAGGCAGCACGCCGGGCGTGGCCGACTGCTCCATCGCCCGATCAAACTCGTCCAGCATGCCCTTGGCCCGGGCATCTCCCGCCTGAGCGGCGGAGCCATAGGTGGACCGCAGCAGCTTGAGCACCGAGCGGCCGTCGAGCACGCGCTCCCAAGTCGCACCGGCGTCCACCGAGCGCAGCGCCACGGCATCGTGACCAACGGCCCAGACGGTATCGCCGGCGGCGAACTTCACCGACACGAGGTCGGCGCTGACGGGCGCGGGCACCTGCTTCCAGCTGCCACCGCCGTCGACGGACAGCAGCACCAGGCCCCGGGGACCGACACCGACCAGGCGGTCACCGCGCCGGGCAAGGCTGCTGACCATGGTGCGTTGTGCGCGCGCCGACGGCGCCGACGGCGTGTCGAGCACATCCTGTAGGGGCGCCGGCGGGGTTGCAGGGCCGGCGGCCATGACCGCCGCCATGGCCACAACCAGCCCCGCTGCCGAGACGAGACGATGCAAGGAAGGCATTGTGCTGAGACTGTTTTCTGTCAGCGCGCCGTCTCGCGCGTCACGATCGACTCGGGGTTGAGCTCACGCTCGGGCGCTGCCTTCGCCGCGATCGTGTGTCCGCCCACGTTCACGTCGTTGAAGTAGCCGTACATGTTCTTGTTGAAGTCGAAGATGACGTTGCGCACCGCCCAGGGCAACTTGTGGTCGTACAGCTGGACCATGCCGTTGAAGATGGAGCGGTAGAGCTGGCCGTTCTGGTCGAATGCGTCGTACAGGCCGGCGCCGGTCATGTCCTCGTCCAGGTAGTAGTTGCGCTTGGAGTACGCGTGGCGCATGCCGGACTTGAGGGTCGCCTCGACGACCCAGACGCGGTGCAGTTCCCAGCGGTGGCAGTCCGGATTGACGTACTTCGGCTTGAGCGCCATCTCGACCGTGGGGCATTCGAACGAGCCCTTGTACTCGTTGTAGGGGATGTACATCTCCTTCTTGCCCACGAGCTTGTAGTCGAAGCGGTCGAGCTTGCCCGAAACGATGAACAGCTCATCGAACAGCGTGAGGCCACCCTGGCTGGCCACCGGGGTGTCGTAGGAGAACTCGGGTGACTGGCGCACGCGGCGTTGCCCCGGCGTGTAGCTCCAGGCCTTGCGCGGCGTGGCCACCGGGTCGATGAAGTCCGTGAGGCCGGTGGCCGCGCCGGCCAGGCGGGCCGGTTGCTTGGTCACCGAGAACACGCGCCACGCCATGTTGGGATCGCGGTCGGTCAGGTCGGCCTGGTACCACACCGGGTCGGTGTACGTGCTCTGCTCGGACGTCATGGTCGGCTTGCCCGACGTGTCAACGACCCAGGAGCGCGACGCCGAGGTCGTGATCGCGGTGTCGCCCTGGTAGTGCAGGATCTGGTTCCACATTGCCTCCAGGCCGTTCTTGGGGATGGGGAACGGCAGGCCGCCGCGGCAGGCCGTATCGACGGCGATGCCGTCGCGCAGCGTCTTGCAGCTGGTCGCATTGCGCACCGTGGCCTTGAGCATCTTTTCCGGATAGGCCGCAGAGCGGCGGCTCGGATAGATGTCGAGGTAGTACTCGGGATTGTTCTTGAGCAGGTGCTTCTGGCCGTCGCTGAGCTTGTCGGCGTACTTTTCCCAGTTCTTCGAGTCGATCCGGAACAGGGGCTTGTCGTCCTTGAACGGGTCAACCCACTTGCCGGTGCCGGGCTTGAAGCCCGCCGGCGCCGTGGTGACGCCACCGGTGTAGGCAGGGATGGAGCCGTCGGCGTTGCCGGCCTTGGTCGCGCCAAACTCGGTCAGCGTGTTGCCCAGCTGTTTGGCCTCGTCCGCCGAGACTGCGGCCAGCGCGGGTGCCGCCAGGGCGACGAGCGCCACGGCGCCCAGGGTTTTGTGCAAGTTCATGTGTCGGTCTCCGTAATGTGTGTTCAGAACGCGGTGCGATAGGTAAAGACGAGCCAGCCGCGGTCGGTTGCGCCGATGCTGCCTCCCGATGCGCCCCCGCCGATGAGCGCGGTCCCTGCGGCGTTGTATTTGCGCGGCGCGCTGATGTCGGCGTACCGCAGTGAGAATTCGTGCTTGGACTGATACGTCATGTTGGCGCCGATCGACCAGGTCAACAGCTTCTCGAAGCCGCCGCTGCCCGAGGGCGCCACGCCCTTGATACCGTAGTTGACGGTAATGGGCACCGACAGGTCCCACGACGGCAGGATGCCCAGGTACTGCGGCGTGAAGTTGAACGCGACCTGCCAGAAATTGCGGCTCGAGCACGCGTCGGACTCGTCGCCGGGCACTGCCGGCACGCCGCCCGAGCCGGTGCCCGTGCGCACGCAGCCGGCATAGCCCACGCCCTTGTACAGCTGCTCGTTGGTAGTGACCTTGTCCAGGCGGCTGTAGGCAATCTCGGCCGCCACGCTGCCGGTTTCGAACAACGCGGTCTTGGGCAGCAGGTACGTGCCGTTGGCCACGGCATGCCAGGTGTTGCCGCGCGCGCCAGTGTCCAGGGTCGGGGCCGCGTAGCTGCCGACGGTGTTGAGCGCAGCGTTCTTGCGGTACGAGAGATCCGCGCCGAAGCTCACCGGGCCGATCGGACGCGCCAGGCTCAGGCCGATCAGCTTGGTGTTCTGCGGGTAGACGAAGCGGAAGGTCGTCGGCAACGGTCCGGCGAAGCTTCGGAACTGGATACCGTTCTCCGGGTTGTAGTCGTCGAACTCCCGGTAGTACAGGCCGATCGTCGAATTGATGGGCTCGACGTTCATGCGCGCGCTCAGGCCCCAGTTGCCACGTTGCCGGGGCTTGCGCGCCTCGACGTTGGTGGCAGCGATGCCGTTGGGGAAGGCCGCGTTCGGCCCCACGATGCTCAGGCGGTCGACGTTGGGCGAGGTATCGGAGCCCGACAGGTAGGTGCCCCCGTTGGGAGCACGGGTTTCCTCCCACTCGAAGAAGTACTGGCCTGCCAGCGTCAAGTCGCTGGTGGCCTGCACCTTGAACGAGACCTGGTTCAGCGGCAGGAACAGTTCCTTGGTCTCGATGCCGGGGCTCGCCACTGCCTTCTGGCCATCCAGCGGCGCCTGGGAATAAGAGATCGCATGGGCACCGATGAGCAGGCCCTCGCCCCACACGAGGGAGTGCCGCCCCAGCCTCACGTTGACGGGCACCTCGCCCACGTTGAAGTTGGTCCAGACGAAGGCATCCAGCAACTCGCCCGACGGTCCGTTGATGTAGCGCTTGACGTGGTTGTTGTAGGTGTTGTTGAAGTAGCTGGTCACGCCACCGGCGGGCGACGTCACCGTGCGGTCGGAATAGGCATCGTCGTACCAAGCGGTGGCGCTGATGCGTGCGCCGAACTGCCCTTTGTAGTTGAGGTCGAATTCGCTGAGCAGGTCAAGGCGGTTGGTGACGATGTCGTGCTTGCCGAACTTGGCGTCCGACTCGTCGTAGGGCGCGCTGGCCAGGATCCGCGGATCCTGCTTCTCCATGCGGGTGCCAAGGTTGTAGCGCAAGGTGTTGTCCCATCGGGCCTTCAGGTCCGGATTGCCGAAGTCCAGCTCCATTGCCGAGGCGTGGGTGCCCCAGACCGCCAGCACTGCGGCCACGGCACGCAGCCGGCGCTCATCCCTCTTGGTCCGCGTGAACTTTTTCATGTGCCTTGTCTCCATCGCCTGGTTAACTTTGTCGGGTACGACAGCCCGGCCCTCTGAGGCCAGGAAGGGCTGCGATGCATGTGCGCAGGATCAAGGCCCCTGGGCCCGGCGACTGCCGCAATTCTGCATTGCGATGGGAATTCTAAGAATAGAATTTGAACAGATGCTCAGAGTTTGTACCTATACAACTCCGCAACGTCTGCTCTGCAACCTTGCGCTTGCCTGGCTGCTGCCACCAGGAAGGAATCCATTCACTTAGCAATGCAACCCGGGTTTGTCCCAGGCAGGCAAGCCTGTTGCAAGCGAACGTGCAGGCACGGAACTGCTCGGCAGGCTCTCTGAGCCAGCGATGCAGTACGGCGCACAGCAGGCTAGTGCCGGATTCTGGTGAGGGCGCCACTCCTGCAGGTCGGCAAGAGCCTTGGCGTTGTGCTGCAGAGTGAGGTCAGGTGCCAGTTGGCAACAGCCCCATCAGGCGGGTCCGGTCTACTCCGACGACTTCCTGTGTAAATAAACAGATTCCTGGAATCTGTTCACATATTGTTCTATCATCGATACGCACAGCGACTTCGCCGCATGTCCATGCGTACCCGCCGTGGCCCTGCGCGTAGCGCGCTTCCGTGACCGCGGCCGTGGCATCTCTCGTCACAAGGCCCGTGCGCCGATCCAACCCGACTTTGAGCTGCTAGCAAGGAAACGCCATGCCCCACATCCACTATGTCACTGCCGATGGCAGCCGCACTGAACTCCAGGCCGATGCCGGTGTGAGCATCATGCAGGCCGCCCTCATGCGCGGCCTGCCCGGCATCAACGCCGACTGCGGCGGCGCCTGCCAGTGCGCCACCTGCCATGTCTACGTGGACGCAGCCTGGACATCCAAGTTGCCCCCGATGGAAGACATGGAAGACGCCTTGCTTGACTGCACCGCGGAGCCGCGCCAGCCGGGCAGCCGTCTTTCGTGCTGCCTTACGATGAGCGCGGAACTTGACGGTATCGTCGTGCGCCTGCCCGCCGCGCAGGCCTGATTGGCGCTTCATGGGTTCCGGCACACGCTTTGTCGGGCCCCGCTTCCCGGCCCACGGCCCCAGCCCGTGTTGTCTCCCACGCTGATTTGCATTTCACCGCCCGGTTTTTCCCGCAGTGCGTCACCGGCCAGCGCGTGGCCGCGGTGAGGCAATGAGGGAAGGCGCGTGAGGTTCGCGCCAGGCAGGCCGCCCAGCAGGTCGGCCTGCCTGGCGCGGCGG
>JAEYPG010000106.1 GCA_023410975.1 Pseudomonadota bacterium | reverse complement strand
GGCTGAGCTTGTCGAAGCCCCTGGCACAACCGGCCAACAGGCCCTTCGACAAGCCTGTCCTGAGCTTGTCGAAGGGCTCAGGGCGAACGGTGAACTTTCACTGACGACTTGAAGTTGGAATCACACCTCCGCTTCCAGGCCGATGCCAAGCCACCCCCGGTGCCCATACCGGAGTCCGAACGCCGCTCGCAGTCGTGAAGTGCCTACTCGAAGCCGTGGGCAGCACGCCAGAGGCCTTCGGGAGCTTCATCGCCGGCCGAGACGGCGAAGTGGAGAAACGTCATCCGCGCGGCCGGGATCGCGCTGGACTGCGCGACCCGGGCCGCGGCATCAACTCAATGCCCGCCCAGCCACACGAACTTGAACAGGAACACCCCGGCGATCAGCCAGCTCATGAAGTGCACCTGCTTCACCTGCCCGGTGAACAGCTTCAGCGCCGCGTAGGTGATGAAGCCGAAGGCCAGGCCGTTGGCGATGGAGTAGGTGAAGGGCATGGCCAGCGCCGTCACGGCCGCCGGAATGATCTCGGTGCTGTCGTCCCAGTCCAGCTCCGTGAGCTCGCGCAGCATCAGGCAGGCGACGTAGAACAGCGCCGGCGCCGTGGCGTAGGCCGGCACCGCGCCGGCCAGCGGCGCGATGAACAGGCAGGACAGGAACAGCACCGCCACCGTCACCGCCGTCAGCCCCGTGCGGCCGCCGGCCTGCACGCCCGTGGCGCTCTCGACGTAGGCCGTGGTGCTGGAGGTGCCCAGCAGCGAGCCCGCGAAGATCGCGCCGCTGTCGGCCAGCAGCGCCTTGTTCATGCGCTCCATCTTCCCGGCCTGCAGCAGCCCGGCGCGGCGCGCCACGCCCATGAGCGTGCCGGTGGCGTCGAACAGCTCGACCAGGAAGAACACCAGCACCACGTTGAGCACGCCCGCAGCCAGCGCGCCCTTGATGTCCAGCTGCAGGAAGGTCGGCGCGATCGAGGGCGGCGCGGAGAACACGCCCTTGAAGTGGTTGCCGCCCACCAGGAAGGACAGCAGCGTCACGGTCACGATGCCGATCAGGATCGCGCCGCGCACCTTGAAGCGGTCCAGCACCACGATCACCAGGAAGCCCAGCACCGCCAGCAGCACCGGCATCTTGTGCACGTCGCCCAGCGTCACGAAGGTCGCCGGCGAGGCGGCCACGATGCCCGCGCTCTTGAGCGCGATCAGCGCCAGGAACATGCCGATGCCCACCGTGATGGCCACGCGCAGCGTGTGCGGTATGCCGCGGATGATCAGCTCGCGCAGCCGCAGCAGCGTCACCGTCAGGAACAGGCAGCCGGAGATGAACACCGCGCCCAGCGCGACGCGCCAGTCGTAGCCCATGCCCTGCACCACCACGTAGGCGAAGTAGGCGTTGAGCCCCATGCCCGGGGCCAGCGCGATGGGGTAGTTGGCGAACAGGCCCATCACCAGCGTGCCCAGCGCCGCGATCAGGCAGGTGGCGACGAACACCGCCTCGCGCGGCATGCCGGCGTCGCCCAGGATGGCCGGGTTGACGAAGACGATGTAGGCCATCGTCAGGAAGGTGGTGAGCCCGGCGACGAGCTCGGTGCGCACGCTGGTGCCGTGCTCGCGCAGGCGGAACATGCGTTCGACCAGCGAGCGGTTCACGCCGACGGCGCTCATGTCGGGCTCGGTGTTGCCGGGCGGGGATGCAACGGACGCGGCAAGGCGCCCACCGGGCAGGGTGGAATCGGGCAAGGCCATGGGGTGTCTCCTGTGGTGGATGAAAGGGCGCTCTGCGGCGCCTGATTGCTGAGGGAATTCATGCCGTGCGCGGCACGCGCGCCGTGCGTCAGCCGCGCGCCCAGCGCTCGGTGCCCGCCACCCAGGCCGACACCAGGTTGCGCTCGTCGCCCAGCGTCATCCAGGCGAACACGCGCTCGTGCAGGTGGCGCGTCAGGCGGTCGCGGTGCTGCGCCAGCGGGCCGTGGGCCCAATCCCAGACTGCGATGTCCGCGGTGGCGCCCTTTTCCAGCGAGCCGATCTCCGACTCCAGCCGCAGCGCGCGCGCCGCGCCCAGCGTGGCGGCGTACAGCGCCTTCCAGGCGGTGAGCTTCACGCCCTGCAGCGCCTGCACCTTGTAGGCCTCGGCCAGGGTGCGCACCATCGACAGCGTCGTTCCCGCGCCCACGTCGGTGGCCAGCGACACGGCCACGCCCGCGTCCTGCAGCTTGGCCCAGTCCAGCAGCCCGCTGCCCAGGAAGAGGTTCGAGGTCGGACAGTGCGCGACGTGCGCGCCGGTCTCGGCCAGCAGGCGCCGGTCCGCGTCGTCCAGCCAGATGCCGTGCGCCAGCACCGAGCGCTCGTTGAGCAAGCCGTGCGCGGCGTACACGTCCAGGTAGCTGCGCGCCTCGGGGAAGATCTCCGCCACCCAGCGCACCTCGTCCATGTTCTCGGCCACGTGCGTGTGCATGTAGGTGCCGGGATAGCGCGCCAGCAGCTTGCCGGCCATGTCCAGCTGCTCGGGCGTGCTGGTGGGCGCGAAGCGCGGCGTGAGCGCGTAGGCCGCCCGGCCCTTGCCGTGCCAGCGCTCGATCAGCTCGATGCAGTCGGCCTCGGCGCCCTCCACGTCGTCGCTGAGGTAGTCGGGCACGAAGCGGTTCATCAGCACCTTGCCGGTGACCAGCCGCATGCCGTGGCCCACGGCGGCCTCGAACAGCGCATCGACCGCGACCTTGTGCACGGTCGGGAACACCACCGCCGACGTGGTGCCGTGCGCCAGCAGCAGGTCCAGGAAGCGGTTGGCGCCCTCGCGCGCGGCGGCGGCTTCCTCGAAGCGGCGCTCGGCCGGGAAGACGTAGCGCTCCAGCCAGGGCAGCAGCGCCTCGCCGTGGCTGGCGATCACGTCGAGCTGCGGGCAGTGCACGTGCGTGTCGATGAAGCCGGGCAGCAGCAGTCGGCCGGAGAAGTCGCGCTTGTCCCAGTCCTCGCCGGGCTGCTCGCGGGTGCGGCCCGCGATGCGGCCGTCCTCGATGAGCAGCCAGCAGTCGGGGTCGAAGCGCACGGCGGGCGCGTCCACGGTGCTCAGGCCGGGATCGCCGGTGAAGTCGAGCAAATCGGCGCGCAGGGCGAGGCGGCGGGTCATGCGGGAGTCTCCTGGGAGGTTGAGTCGTCTTGGGCGGGCGCGCGGCGCCGCGGGGCCTGGGCGTCGGCGACGAGGTTGCGCACCACGTCGCGCACCTGCTCGCGCAGCCAGCGCGCGGCGGGCGCGGCATGGGTGGCGTCGTGCCAGAGCTGGTAGTAGCTCAGCGGCGGGAAGCCCACCGGGCACCTCACGACGCGCACCGGCAGGCGCTGCGCGTAGCGGCTGCAGAACAGCCGCCCGGTGGTGAGCACCAGGCGCGAGCGCGCCACCATCAGCGGCGCCAGCCCGAAGTACGGGCTGCGCACGGCGATGCGGCGCGACAGGCCCTGCTGGGTGAGGAATTCGTCGATCACGCCGCGCGCGCCCGGGTGCAGCGGCGTGGGCGCCAGGTGCTCCGCGGCCAGGTAGCGCTCGGCCGTCCACGCGCGCGGGTTGCGCACCGCCGGGTGGTCCTGCGCCACCAGGCACACCACCTCGTCGCTGAACAGCCGCGCCAGGTGCAGCTCGCCCGGAGGCTGCAGCCAGTTGCCGATGACCAGCTCCACCTCGCCGCGCGCCAGGCCGCGGCGGTAGTCGTAGTCGGCGGACAGGGCGTGGATCTCCAGCTCGATGCCGGGCGCCACGGTCTTGAGCCGCTCCACCAGCCCGGGCAGGAACAGCGGGTCCAGGTAGTCGCTCGCGGCGATGCGGAAGGCCTGCTTCGCCGTGGCCGGCTCGAAGGCCCGTGCGCTGCCGCCGCCGAAGATCGTGGCCGCGTGGCGCAGCAGTTCGCCGGCGGGCTCCAGCAGCTCCAGCGCCAGCGGCGTGGGCGCCATGCCACTGCCCGCGCGCACCAGCAGAGGGTCGCCCACCAGATGGCGCAGCCGCCGCAGCTGGGCGCTGACGGCGGGCTGCGTGCTGCCAAGCTTCAAGGCGGCACGCGAGACGCTGCGTTCGGTGATCACGGTGTGCAGGACCTTCACGAGTTGGAGCTCGATCTTGTCCAAAGCGGAAGGCTGCGCCATACGTCCACCGGCATAGTGAGGATGCGAGCGATCGTATACACCGTGGTCGGCGAGCGTGTACCTTTGCGGCCATGAACACGCCCCGCCCCATCCGCTTTTTCCACCGCGGCCGCATCGTTTCCGTGCAGTCCGCCCCGACGCGCAGCGTGCTGCAGTGGCTGCGCGAGGACGAGCACTGCACCGGCACCAAGGAAGGCTGCAACGAAGGCGACTGCGGCGCCTGCACCGTGGTCGTGGCCGAGCTGGCCGATGGCCCCGGCGCCGACGTGGTGCAGGGCCTGCGGCTGCGCAGTGTCAATGCCTGCATCCGCTTCCTGCCCACGCTGGACGGCAAGGCCCTGCTGACGGTGGAGGATCTCAAGGCCATCGCCGGCGGCCCGCTGCATCCGGTGCAGCAGGCGCTGGTGGACTGCCACGGCTCGCAGTGCGGCTTCTGCACCCCCGGCTTCGCCATGTCGCTCACCGCCTGCTACGAACGCCATTGCGAGACCGGCACGCGGCCCACGCGCCAGGAGCTGGCCGACGAGCTCGCCGGCAACCTGTGCCGCTGCACCGGCTACCGGCCCATCCTCGACGCCGGCCAGAAAATGTTTGACTACTCAACCGCACGCCTGGACGCCGCGCCCATCGTGCAGGCGCTCAAGAGCCTGCAGGAAGAGCCGGCCCTGTCCCTGCCCGGCTTCGAGGCGCCGCGCACGCTGGACGACCTGGCCGCGCTGCGCGAGGCCCAGCCGCAGGCCACGCTGCTGGCCGGCGCCACCGACATCGGCCTGTGGAACAACAAGCAGTTCCGGCCGCTGCCGCAGCTGCTGTACGTGGGCGAGGTGCGGGAGCTGCAGCGCATCGAGGAGGACGGCGGCGTGCTGCGCATCGGCGCCGGTGCCTCGCTGGAGGACGCCTGGAGCGCGCTGGAGCAGCGGGTACCGGAGCTGCGCGAGGTGTGGCTGCGCTTCGCCTCGCCGCCGGTGCGCCATGCCGGCACGCTGGGCGGCAACGTCGCCAACGGCTCGCCCATCGGCGACGGCGCGCCGGTGCTGATGGCGCTGGGCGCCACGCTGGTGCTGCGCCGCGGCGCCAGCGTGCGCCGGCTGCCGCTGCAGGACTTCTACGTGGACTACATGAAGAACCGCCTGGAGCCGGGCGAGTTCCTGCAGGCCATCGAGGTGCCGCCCCTGGCGGCCGAGGCCACGGTGCGCGTGTGGAAGATCTCCAAGCGCTACGACAGCGACATCTCCGCCGTCTGCGGCGCCTTCCTGCTGGAGCTGGACGGCAACCGCGTCAAGGAGGCCCGGTTCGTCTTCGGCGGCATGGCCGCCACCGTCAAGCGCGCCGCGCAGGCCGAGGCCGCCGTGACGGGCAAGCCCTGGACCACGGCCACCGTCAACGCCGCCATGGCGGCGCTGCCGAACGATTTCACGCCCCTCACCGACCAGCGCGCCAGCGCCGACTACCGGCTGCGCGTGGCGCGCAACCTGCTGCTCAAACTCTGGCTGCAGACGCGCGTGGACGCGCCGCCCCTGGCCGTCGAGGCCGGCAGCGTGTGGCAGGCGGCCTGACTTCATTTCTCCGTTCGCCCTGAGCTTGTCGAAGGGCCTGTCGGCCAACTCGCCAAGAGGACTTCGACAGGCTCAGCCCGAACGGAAAACCTGTTGAGGATCACCATGAACCGAGCCGTCGAAAGCTTCCTGAACACCGACCCCGCCGCCCAGGCACACAGCGGCGCCCGCGTGGGCGTGCCGCGCCCGCACGAGTCCGCGCACCTGCACGTGGCCGGCGCCGCGCCCTACGTGGACGACATCCCCGAGGTCGCCGGCACGCTGCACGCCGCGCTGGGCCTCTCGGCCGTGGCGCA
Source organism: Pseudomonadota bacterium (assembly GCA_023410975.1). Taxonomy (GTDB): domain Bacteria; phylum Pseudomonadota; class Gammaproteobacteria; order Burkholderiales; family Burkholderiaceae_C; genus Azohydromonas. The sequence goes on along the minus strand of JAEYPG010000106.1, from coordinate 2,252 downwards.
CGGCAAGCTGCGCGGCATCGACCTGGAGAAGTTGCGCTCACAACCCGGCGTGGTGGCGGTGCTCACCGCCGCGGACATCCCGGGCAGCAACGACTGCGGCGCCATCGTGCACGACGAGCCGATCCTGGCCGCGGGCGAGGTGCAGTACCTGGGGCAGGCGGTGTTCGCCGTCATCGCCACCGAGCGCGAGCTGGCGCGCCGCGCCGCGGCGCTGGCCAGGCAGGTGCTGGACATCGAGCCGCTGCCGCCCGTGCTCACCGCGCGCGAGGGGCATGCGAAGGGGCAGTACGTGGTGCCGCCCGCGCACCTGGTGCGCGGCGACGCACGCGCCGCCATCGCCGCCGCGCCGCACCGCCTGCAGGACCGCTTCGTCCTCGGCGGACAGGAGCAGTTCTACCTGGAGGGGCAGATCAGCTACGCCGTGCCGCAGGAGGACGGCTGCCTGAAGGTGCACTGCTCCACCCAGCACCCCAGCGAGATGCAGCACGTGGTGGCGCACATGCTGGGCAAGCAGAAGCACCACGTGCAGGTCGAGTGCCGGCGCATGGGCGGCGGCTTCGGCGGCAAGGAGTCGCAATCGGCCATCTTCGCCAGCGTTGCCAGCCTGGCGGCGTTCAAGCTGGGCCGGCCCGTGAAGCTGCGGCCGGACCGCGACGACGACTTCATGATCACCGGCCGGCGCCACGCCTTCGAGTTCGACGTGGACGTGGGCTTCGACGACGAGGGCCGGCTGCTGGGCGTGGAAGTGGAGATGCTGACCAACGCCGGCTGGAGCGCGGACCTCTCCGCCGCCGTGATGGGCCGGGCGCTGTGCCACTTCGACAACGCCTACTGGCTGCCCGACGTGGCCATGCACGGCTACTGCGCGCGCACCAACACGCAGAGCAACACCGCCTTCCGCGGCTTCGGCGGCCCGCAGGGCGCCTTCGCCATCGAGCACGTCATCGACACCGTGGCGCGCCGCCTAGGCCGCGACCCGCTGGAGGTGCGCCGCGCCAACTTCTACGGCGTGGGCGAGCGCGACGTGACGCCCTACGAGCAGAAAGTCGAGGGCAACGTGATCGAGCCGCTGGTGGCGGACCTGGAAGCCTCGTCGGGCTACCAGGCGCGCCGGGCCGAGATCGCGGCCTGGAACGCGCAAAGCCCGGTGCTCAAGCGCGGCATCGCGCTCACGCCGGTGAAGTTCGGCATCAGCTTCAACGTGCAGCACCTGAACCAGGCCGGCGCGCTGGTGCACCTCTACACCGACGGCTCCGCGCTGGTGAACCACGGCGGCACGGAGATGGGCCAGGGGCTCAACACCAAGGTGGCGCAGGTGGTGGCGCACGAGCTGGGCCTGAGCTTCGACCGCATCCGCGTCACGGCCACCGACACCTTCAAGGTGGTGAACACCTCGGCCACGGCCGCGTCCACCGGCAGCGACCTCAACGGCAAGGCGGCGCAGGACGCGGCGCGGCAGATCCGCGAACGCCTGGCGGCCTTCGCGGCGCAGAAGTTCGGCTGCCAGCCCGAACAGGTGCGTTTCGCCAACGACATGGTGGAAGCCGGTTCTGAGCGCCTTTCCATCGAGGAGCTGCTACTGGCGGCCTACCTGGCGCGCGTGCAGCTCTGGAGCGACGGCTTCTACGCCACGCCGGGCCTGCACTGGGATTCCAAGAACATGAAGGGCCGGCCCTTCTACTACTTCGCCTACGGCGCCGCGGTGTCGGAAGTGGTGGTGGACACGCTCACCGGCGAGACCAAGCTGCTGCGCGCGGACCTGCTGCACGACGTGGGCAAGTCGCTGAACCCGGCGCTGGACCTGGGCCAGGTGGAAGGCGCCTACATCCAGGGCATGGGCTGGCTGACCATGGAGGAGCTGGTGTGGCACCCCAAGACCGGCGCCCTGCTCACCCACGCACCCAGCACCTACAAGATCCCCACCGCCAACGACGCGCCGGCGGTGTTCAACGCGCGGCTGTTCGACAACACCAACGTGGCCGACAGCATCCACCGCAGCAAGGCGGTGGGCGAGCCGCCGCTGCTGCTGGGCTTCAGCGTGTGGCACGCGATCCGCGACGCGGTGTCCTCCATCGGCGGCCACCGCTTCGACCCGCCGCTGCGCGCCCCGGCCACGGCCGAGGCCGTGCTGGACGCGGTGGAGGCCGTGCAGGCCGCCGCGGCGCAGGCGTCCGCGCCCTCCGTCAACGCTGCCGAAGCCGTGGAGGCGAAGTGAGCACCGCCGCGCTGCAGGCCACGGCGCGCGAGTGGCT
>JAEYPG010000641.1 GCA_023410975.1 Pseudomonadota bacterium | reverse complement strand
TAGCTCACGATCCGCTGCCCCTGCCACCTCATGCCGGCTCCCTGGCTGAGACTGAAATGGCGGCCCGCCCGGGGCGGTCCGCCTGCGTGTGTGTCACAGGTGCAGCAATCGGCATGCGCAGTACGGTCATGTGCTCATGCGGCAGCGCGCCGAGCACCCTGCGGGGGCGCCGGCACGGTCCGCAAGGTATGTGGAATCAGGTCTTGGGCAGGGTCACGCCGCGCTGGCCCTGGTACTTGCCGCCGCGGTCGGCGTAGCTGGTCTCGCAGACCTCGTCGCTTTCGAAGAACAGCACCTGCGCGCAACCCTCGCCGGCGTAGATCTTGGCCGGCAGCGGCGTGGTGTTGGAGAACTCCAGCGTCACGTAGCCCTCCCACTCGGGCTCGAAGGGCGTGACGTTGACGATGATCCCGCAGCGCGCGTACGTGCTCTTGCCCAGGCAGATGGTCAGCACGTTGCGCGGGATGCGGAAGTACTCCATGGTGCGCGCCAGCGCGAAGCTGTTGGGCGGGATGATGCAGACGTCGCCCTCGAAGTCCACGAAGCTCTTCTCGTCGAAGTTCTTCGGGTCCACCACCGTGGAATGCACGTTGGTGAAGATCTTGAATTCACGCGCGCAACGGATGTCGTAGCCGTAGCTGCTGGTGCCGTAGCTGACGATCTTGTGGCCGTCCGCGGCGTAGCGGACCTGGCCGGGCTCGAAGGGCTCGATCATCCCATGCTCTTGCGCCATGCGGCGGATCCACTTGTCGCTCTTGATGCTCATGTCTTGTTCCGTTCACGGTACTGACCTGGATTTTGACAGCGCCACATCAGGCGCCTGCCGTGTAGGACTGCACTGACACCATGACGCGCCTCAAGCTGGTGCGTGATGGGCTCAGGGCTTGCCTGGACAGCGGCATCAACAGCTTTCGAGCCCCGCCATGTCCCTCTCACTGCCTGTGTCCTCGTCGAGCTGTACCTATGCCTATGGCGCACCGCCGCTGGCCCTCATGGGGCTGGAGCCGATGCGGGCCCTGTTCGAATACGTCAGCGCCGGCTTCATGGACCGCAGCCGGCTGCCCGCGGGCGACGGCCATCCCGTGGTGCTCTTTCCCGGGTTGTGTGCCGACGCCGTGGCAATGGCGCCGCTGCAGCGCTGCTGCCGAGACCTGGGCTACGAAGCCAGCGACTGGGGCCGCGGCTGCAACGTCGGCCCGCAGGGCGCGGTGGAGGACTGGCTGGACCGGCTCACCGAGGGCGTGGCCTGCACCGTGCGGCAGCAGGGGCGCCGCGCCAGCCTCGTCGGCTGGAGCCTGGGCGGCATCTATGCGCGCGAGATCGCACGGCGCCGCCCGGACCTGGTGCGCCTGGTGATCACGCTGGGCACGCCCTTCGCGGGCCGCGGCGAGCACACCAACGTCGGCGTGCTCTACCAACTCTTCAGCGGACGGCTGCCGCACATCGACGAGGGGCTGCTGGCGCGGCTGGCCGCCACGCCGCCGGTGCCCACGACATCGATCTACAGCCGCAGCGACGGCGTGGTGGCCTGGCAGGCCTGCCGCGAGGCCGACGGCCCGCAGGCCGAGAACGTGGAAGTCCAGGCCAGCCACATCGGGCTGGTGTGGCATCCGCAGGTCTGGGCCGTGGTGGCGGACCGGCTGGCGCAGCCCGAGGGCCAATGGCGCCCCTACGCGGACAGCGCCCTGGCGGACGGGCTGTTGCGGACGCACTGAAGCGACGCGACGCACCGCCGCCGGTTTCCCGGGCAACCGTCCTTCAGCTCTCCGCCCGCGCCAGCACCCGGCGCAGCTTGCCGCTGCGCCCCCGCAGCATGGGCATCGAGGTCTCGTCCAGCAGCTCCAGCGGCACGAGGCCCTGCACGTGCGCGAAGTGCTGCAATGCCTGGCGGCAGCGCTGCAGCGCCGCCGGCGCCTCGCTGCACGGGCCGCCCAGGCGCAGCGCCAGGGTGCGGCCGTCGCACTGGCGCAGCTGGAAGTCGTAGATGCGCGCGTGCTCCTCCATCACCGTGGACAGCGCCAGCGGCAGCAGCGTCACGGTGCCGCCGGCGCGCGCGTCCATGTGCAGCAGGTCGTCGCCGCGGCCTTCCACGTGCATCACCGGCAGCGCGCTGCCGCAGGCGCAGCGCCCGGCATAGAGCGTGAGCTGGTCCTCCAGCTCGTAGCGGATGAGCGGCTGCACCTTGTTGGCCAGGTTGGTCAGCAGCACGCGCGAGGAGGCCTGCCCCGGCCGCACCGGCCGGTACTGGTTGTCCACCGGCTCCAGGATCACCCAGTCGCTGTTGAGGTGCATGGCGCCGTGGTCGCACTCCCAGCCCATGGCCAGCATTTCGGAGGCGCCGTAGCTGTTGCGGATGCGGCAGTCGAAAACCTGCTGCACGTGCCGGCGCAGCATGGGCTCCAGCGTCTCGCCGCCGGTCCAGATCTCGCGCGGCGCGATGCGCAGCTCGCCGGCCTGCGCCTGCTCCGCCAGCAGCGCCGCCGCCGTGGGATAGGTGGCGATGATGCTGGGGCGCCAGGCGTTGAGCGCGCGCACCAGCGTCTCCACCGGCTGCAGGATCGAGAAAGCCTGCAGGTTGCCCGCCATCCACGGATGGCGCTGGCGCAGCCGCTGCACGCTGACGCAGGTGGCGAAGTGGCCGTCGGTAGCGCCGACGAAGGCAATGCGCTCGCCCAGCCCCAGCGGCACGGGCCAGCTCCAGGGCGAGGTGCCGCCGTGGCGCAGCGACTCCAGCGCGTCGTACACCGCCATGGCCGCCGAGTCCTGCACGAAGATGCCGGGCTCGCCGCTGGTGCCCGAGCTCTCCCACACCGTGTAGCGGTCCAGGAAAGGCTGCGCCATGCGCCGCGGGTCGTGCACAAAGGCTTGCACGTCCGACAGGCGCAATTCGGGGTCGCAGACCCACTCGTCGAAATGACTCATCAGCTCGCCGCGGCGCTGCACCGGCAGCGCCTGCAGCGGCTGCCGCGCCGCGTCGGCCGGCAACTGCCGCGCGTACCAGCGCGACTGCGACTGCGCGCCGCGCACCAGCTCGGCCAGGCGCTGGCGCTGGCGCTGCGCCAGCAGCGCGGGATTGGCGCGCGCCGTGCTCACCACGTCCCACGCCGCGGCGCCTGCGCTGAGCAGGTCGAACATCGGCGCGGCGCTGCTCAGGGAATCAGGCACCAGGGCTCTCCTCGTCCAGGTCTTCCGCCGGCGGCACGGGCTCGGCCTCGGCATGGCGCACGATGGTCAGCGGCAGCCTGCAGTCGTGCAGCATCGTCTGCGCCACCGAGCCCAGCACGGGGGCGAAGCCGCCCACGCCGCGCGCGCTCATGACGATGGCGTCGCATTGCTGCTCCTCGGCGATGTCCAGCAGCGTGTGCGCCACGTCGCCCTGCCCCACCTGCACGTCGTACTCCACGCCCGCTTCCAGCAGCAGCGCCTGCGCGCCCTGCACCGAATCCGCCGCCGCGCCCTCGCTCAGCCGCGCCAGCGCCTCGGCGTCGTGCAGGGTCATCATTTCGTAAAAGGTCGCCGGCTCCTGCACGTTGGCCAGCACGAAGCTGGCGCGCAGGCCCTCGCGCACCAGCTGCAATGCGTGCCGCACGGCATCCAGCGCCAGGGCGGAACCGTCCACGGGCAGCAGGATCTTCATGACGGTCTCCTTTAACTGTCGTTATGGTTGGGCCGGCTGGCGGCCCCCAAGGCACTTTAGCCGCGAAGCGCCAAGCCCTCAAAGCAGTGGCCGTTGATTTGAATCAGGCGCCCGCGACGCCATGCGCGGGCACGCTGCGTGCGGCCCTCGGCGCCCGCAACCAAGAGCATGCGAGCATGAACCCATGAGCATCCGCAACCTGGACTCCCTGTTCGATCCGGCCTCCGTGGCCGTCATCGGTGCCTCCGACCGCCCGCGCAGCGTGGGCGCCACGGTGTGGCGCAACCTGCGCGCCGGGCGCTTCGCCGGCCCGGTGCTGGCCGTCAACCGGCGGCTGCGCGAGCTCGACGGCGAGCGTGTCTACGCCCGCGTGGCCGAGCTGCCCGAGGCGCCCGAGCTGGCGGTGATCTGCACTCCGCCGGCCACGGTACCGGGGCTCATCGCCGAGCTGGGCGAGCGCGGCACGCGCGCCGCGGTGGTGATGACGGCCGGGCTGGACCGGGAGCTCAAGCAGGCCATGCTCGATGCCGCACGCCCGCACCTGCTGCGCATTCTGGGCCCCAACTGCATCGGGCTGCTCACGCCGCGGCTGGGCCTGAACGCCAGCTTCGCGCACGTGGATGCGCTGCCCGGCGAGCTGGCGCTGGTGTCGCAGTCCGGCGCGCTGATGACGGCGATGCTGGACTGGTCGCGCGCCAACGGCATCGGCTTCTCGCACTGCGTCTCGCTGGGCGAAGGCGCGGACGTGGACTTCGGCGACATGCTGGACTTCCTCGCCAGCGACGCGCGCACGCGGGCGATCCTGCTCTACATCGAATCGGTCAGCGCGCCGCGCAAGTTCATGTCCGCCGCGCGCGCGGCGGCGCGCAACAAGCCTGTGATCGTGGTCAAGGCCGGACGCTCCAGCGCCGGCCAGGCCGCGGCGGCCTCGCACACCGGGGCGCTGGCGGGCTCGGACCTGGTCTTCGACGCCGCCATCGCCCGCGCGGGCATGCTGCGAGTGGGCACGCTGCAGGAGCTGTTCATCGCGGCGGAGACGCTCTCGCGCTTTCGCGGCCGCCGCGGCGAGGAACTGGTCATCGTCACCAACGGCGGCGGCGCGGGCGTGATGGCCGCCGACGCCGCGGCCGACGCCGGCATGAAGCTGTGCCAGCTGGCCGACAGCACCATCGCCACGCTGGACGCCCACCTGCCGCCGAACTGGTCGCGCGCCAACCCGGTGGACCTCATCGGCGACGCGCCGGTGGAGCGCTACGTGGCGACGCTGGAGGCGCTGGCGGCCGACCCGGCGCAGCCGGCGGTGCTGTTCATCCACGCGCCCACGGCCATCGTGCCCAGCAGCGAGATCGCGCAGGCGCTGGTGCCGCTGCTCAAGCGCATGCCGCCGCGGCTGCTGAGCTGCTGGATGGGCCAGGCCGCGGTGGCCGAGGCGCGCGAGCGCTTCCATGACGCCGGGCTGCCCGTGTTCGACACGCCCGAGCAGGCCGTGCGCGCCTTCGCCCTGGGCGTGGACTACGCGCGCAACCAGGCGCAGCTGATGGAGGCGCCGCCCGCGGCGCCGGCGCGCCCAGCGGCCGACACCGCGCGCGCCCGCGCCCTGGTGCAGCAGGCGCTGGCCGCCCGGCGCGAGATGCTCACCGAGCCAGAGGCCAAGGCGGTGCTCACGGCCTGCGGCATCCCGGTGGCGGCCACCACCAGCACCTCACCCGATCCGGAAGCAGCGGCCGAGGCGGCGCAGCGCATCGGCTTCCCGGTGGTGTTGAAGATCCTGTCGCTTCAGATCTCGCACAAGTCCGACGTGGGCGGCGTGGTGCTGGACCTCAACAGCGCGCTCGAAGTGCGAGAGGCCGCCGCCGCCATGCTGGAGCGCGTGCGCACGCGGCGCCCGGACGCGACGATCCTGGGCTTCTCGGTGCAGCAGATGGTCAAGCGCTCGCACGCGCGCGAGCTGATCGTGGGCAGCACCATCGACCCGCTGTTCGGCCCGGTGGTGCTGTTCGGCCATGGCGGCACGGCGGTGGAGGTGCTGGCCGACCGTGCCGTGGGCCTGCCGCCGCTCAACGAGCCGCTGGCGCGCTCGATGGTGGGGCGCACGCGCGTGTCCAAGCTGCTGGGCGCCTGGCGCGACACCTCGGCCGTGGACCACCAGGCGCTGTACGGCGTGCTGGTGACGGTGTCGCAGCTGCTGGCGGACGTGCCGGAGATCGCGGAGCTGGACATCAACCCGCTCATCGCCAGTCCCAGCGGCGTGGTGGCGCTGGACGCGCGCATCCGCGCCAGCAGCGCCTGCCCGTCCGGCGAGGCCAACTTCGCCATCCGGCCCTACCCCACGGCGCTGGTGGAAACGGTGCAGTGGCACGACCACGAGATCACGCTGCGGCCGATCCGGCCCGAGGACGAGGAGCAGCACCTGGAGTTTTTGTCGCGCGTGTCGCCGGAGGACATCCGCATGCGCGTGTTCTACAGCCGCCGCAGCATCGAGCGCACCGAGCTGGCGCGGCTGACGCAGATCGACTACGCGCGCGAGATGGCCTTCATCGCCACCGAGCCCAACCCCGAGGGCGGCGAGCACACGCTGGGCGTGGCGCGCGCGGTGGCCGACCCGGACAACCAGGACGCGGAATTCGGCGTGCTGGTGCGCTCGGACCTGAAGCACACCGGCCTGGGCCTGCTGCTGATGGAAAAGCTCATCAACTACCTGCGCGCCCAGGGCACGCGGCGCATCGTGGCGGTGGTGCTGGAGGAGAACGCGGCCATGCGCTCACTCGGCAAGCGGCTGGGCTTCACGGAGGGCCCGCCGGACCGCGCGGACGGGACGCGGCGGATCTGGATGGAGCTCTGAGTAACCGTCTTGCGTGTCAAGCGCCGTGAAGCGGCGCCCCTCACTCGGCGGGCGGAACGCCCTCCTCCGCCGCACCGGCTTCGGTTTCGATCGCCTCGTCCCCGTACTCCGTCCTGAACGCGCCGGCCTCGCAGCCCTGCTCCTGCAGCCAGCGCACCATCACGGCCTCGTAGCCGTGGGTCACGATCACGCGGCGCGCGCCGGTGGCGGCGATGGCGCGCTGCAGGCCCGGCCAGTCCGCGTGGTCGGAGAGCACGAAACCCCGGTCCACACCGCGGCGGCGGCGCGCGCCGCGCAGCGCCATCCAGCCGCTGGCGAAGGCGTCGCTCGCGTCGCCGAAGCGCCGCAGCCAGGGCGAGCCCGACACCGAGGGCGGCGCCACCACCAGCGCGCGGCGCAGCGCCTCCTTGGGCAGCTCGGTGACGCGGTGCGTGGGCGGCAGTGCCACGCCGGCGGCGCGGTACGCGGCGTTGAGCGGTTCCACCGCGCCGTGCACGACGATCGGCCCGATGCCCGCGTCCACGCCCGCGAGCAGCCGCTGCGCCTTGCCGAAGGCATAACCCATCAGCACGCTCGCACGCCCCGCGGCGGCGTTGGCGGCCCACCAGGCGTCGATCTCCGCGTACAGCGCCGCCTGCGGCTGCCAGCGGTAGATCGGCAGCCCGAAGGTGGACTCGGTGATGAAGCAGTGGCAGCGCACCGGTTCGAAGGGCGTGCAGG
>JAEYPG010000590.1 GCA_023410975.1 Pseudomonadota bacterium | reverse complement strand
GCTGCCGGGTGCCACGCCGCTGGTGCCGGGCTCGTGCACGCTGCCTTTCCCGGGCATCCAGGCCGCGGTGGTGGACGAGACGGGCAAGGAAGTGCCCTGGGGCCAGGGTGGCATCCTGGTGGTCAAGAAGCCCTGGCCGTCGATGATCCGCACCATCTGGGGCGACCCCGAGCGTTTCAAGAAGAGCTACTACCCCGAGGACTTCAAGGGCCAGCTCTACCTGGCCGGCGACGGCGCGATCCGCGATGCCAAGACGGGCTACTTCACCATCACCGGCCGCATCGACGACGTGCTCAACGTCTCCGGCCACCGCATGGGCACGATGGAGATCGAGTCCGCGCTGGTGAGCTGCACCGAACTGGTGGCCGAGGCCGCCGTGGTGGGACGCCCCGACGAGACCACCGGCGAGGCCATCTGCGCCTTCGTGGTCCTGAAGCGTCCGCGTCCCACGGGTGACGAGGCCAAGGCCATCGCCAAGCAGCTGCGCGACCACATCGCCAAGGAAATCGGCCCCATCGCCAAGCCCAAGGACATCCGCTTCGGCGACAACCTGCCCAAGACCCGCAGCGGCAAGATCATGCGCCGCCTGCTGCGCTCGGTGGCCAAGAACGAGGCCGTCACGCAGGACACCTCCACGCTGGAGAATCCGGCCATCCTGGACCAGCTGGGCCAGGCCTACTGAGCCGGCTGGGCCGAAAAAAAGCCCTGCGTCTGCAGGGCTCCATGATGAGCTTCAGGCCGTCAGGCCGTCACTCACTTCTGCGACAGCACCCACTTGGCCAGCGTCTTGGCCTCGTCAGCGGAGACCTGGGGGTTGGCCGGCATCGGCACGGGGCCCCACACGCCGGCACCGCCCTTGACGATCTTCTCGGCCAGCTTGGCTTCGGCGGTCTTGTCGCCGGCGTACTTGGCCGCGACGTCCTTGTAGGCGGGGCCGACCAGCTTCTTGTCCACGGCGTGGCAGGCCAGGCAGTTCTTCTTCTGGGCCAGCTCTTGGTTGGCGAAGGCGGGGGCGGAAACGGCCGCGGCGGCGGCAACGATCACGGGAAGCAGGAACTTCATGATGTCCTTTCGGGCTTTTCGGGCTGCAGAACGCGTTGGCGTTCGTCCAGATGCGCAACAGGCGCAAGGCCTGCAACGCAATCTTACGGGGCCAGGTTGACCTGACCCTGACCAGCCTCAGCTTCAGTCGAATTTGTCCAGCACTGCGCCGGAGGAGGCGCTGCAGGCGTTGCGCGCGAATTTGGCCAGCACGCCGCGGGTGTAGCGCGGCGCGGGCTGCTTCCATTGGGCGCGCCGGCGCGCGATCTCGGCTTCATCGACGTGAAGCTGCAGCAGCAACCGGTGCGCATCGATGGTGATGGAATCGCCTTCCTGCACCAGTGCGATGGTGCCGCCTTCGTAGGCCTCGGGCGCGACGTGGCCCACGACCATGCCCCAGGTGCCGCCCGAGAAGCGGCCGTCGGTGATCAGGCCCACGCTCTCGCCCAGGCCCTGGCCGATGAGCGCGCCGGTGGGTGCGAGCATCTCCGGCATGCCGGGGCCGCCCTTGGGGCCGAGGTAGCGCAGCACCATCACGTCGCCGGCCTTGATCTGGCCGGCCATGATCGAGGCCAGCGCTGACTGCTCGTCATCGAACACGCGCGCCGGGCCGGTGATGACGGGGTTCTTCAGGCCGGTGATCTTGGCCACGCAGCCTTCGGGCGAGAGGTTGCCCTTGAGGATGGCCAGGTGCCCCTGCGCGTACAGCGGGTCGGACACGGGCCGGATCACGTCCTGCTCGGACGAGAGATCGGGCACGTCGGCCAGGTTCTCGGCCACCGTCTTGCCGGTGATGGTCATGCAGTCGCCGTTGAGCAGCCCGGCCTTGAGCAGCTCCTTCATCACCGCGGGGATGCCGCCGGCGCGGTGCAGGTCCACCGCCAGGTACTGGCCCGAGGGCTTCAGGTTGCACAGCACCGGGACCTTCTTGCGCATGCGCTCGAAGTCGTCGATCGTCCATTCGACCTCGGCGGCATGCGCGATGGCCAGGAAGTGCAGCACCGCATTGGTGGAGCCGCCGGTGGCCATGATCACGGCCACCGCGTTCTCGATGCTCTGCTTGGTGACGATGTCACGCGGCTTGAGGTCCTTCTTCACCGCCTCCACCAGCACCGCGGCGGCGCGGCGGGTGCTCTCCACCTTCTCGTCGTGCACGTTGGCCTCGGTGGAGGAGTAGGGCAGGCTCATGCCCAGGGCCTCGAAGGCCGAGCTCATGGTGTTGGCGGTGTACATGCCGCCGCAGGAGCCGCTGCCGGGGATGGCGCGCTTCTCGATCTCGCAGAAGTCCTCCTCGGACATCTTGCCGGCGCTGAACTGGCCCACCGCCTCGAACACGCTGACGATGTTGAGGTCCTGCCCCTTGTAGCGGCCCGGCAGGATGGTGCCGCCGTAGACGTAAATGGCCGGCACGTTGGCGCGCAGCATGCCCATCATCCCGCCGGGCATGTTCTTGTCGCAGCCGCCGATGACGAGCACGCCGTCCATCCACTGGCCGCCCACGCAGGTCTCGACGCAGTCGCTGATGACCTCGCGCGACACCAGCGAGTACTTCATGCCCTCGGTGCCCATGGCCATGCCGTCACTGATAGTGGGCGTGCCGAATACCTGCGGGTTGGCGCCGGCGGCCTTGAGGCCTTCCAGCGCCGCGTCGGCCAGGCGCTGCAGGCCGGAGTTGCAGGGCGTGATGGTGGAGTGGCCGTTGGCCACGCCGATCATCGGCTTGCCGAAATCGCCCTCGGTGTAGCCCATGGCGTAGTACATCGAACGGTTGGGGGCGCGCGCCACGCCCTCGGTGATGTTCCTGGAACGGCGGTTGTCGCTCATGTGGTGGTGCTCCTGCGGTGGATCGGACGGCCGCGGTGCGCATGCGGCGCCGGCGGCCGTTGCCGGCGCGGGGCAGTATGCCGAAGCCAAAAATAGCGAGTCCAATATATTTGTCAGCAATAATTGATTCGTGGAGTGAATGAATGATCGAGCTGCGACCGCTGCGCCAATTCGTGGCCGTGGCGGAGGAACTCCACTTCGGACGTGCCGCGCGGCGGCTGCACATGACGCAGCCGCCGCTCACCCAAGCCATACAGGCGCTGGAGCGCGCGCTGCAGGTGCAGCTGCTCCAGCGCACGCGGCGATCGGTGGCGCTCACGCCCGCCGGTGATGCGCTGCTGGTCCAGGCGCGGCGGCTGCTGCGCGAGGCGGAGGCACTCCCCGGGCTGGTCCAGGCGGCTGCGGCGGGGCTGTCGGGGCGGCTGCGCCTGGCCTTCGTCTCCAGCATCGCCTACGGGCCTCTGCCGTCATGGCTGAGTTCGTTTCGCGAGCACCATCCCGACGTGGAGCTGCAGTTGCGCGAGGCGACCATGGACGTGCAGTTGGCGGCACTGGCGGCCGGCGACATCGATGCGGGTTTCGTGCTGCATGCGCCCGCGGCGGTGCCGGCGCCGCTGCAGGCGCTGCAAGTGCTCATCGAGCCGTTGGTGCTGGCGTTGCCCGAGCGCCATCCCGCCGCGGCGCGCGAGGCGGTGCGCTTCGACGACGTGGCCGCCGAGCCGCTGCTGATCTTCCCGCGCAGCGTGGCGCCGTCGCTGTTCGACGCGGTGCTCGCGCGCTACCACGCCGGCGGCCGAGCGCCGCGCATCGCGCAGGAGGCAATCCAGTTGCAGACCATCGTCAGCCTGGTGTCGGCCGGGATGGGCGTGGCGTGGGTGCCGGCGTCGATGACGCAACTGCAGCGCCCGGGCGTGGTTTATCGGCGCGTAGGCCCTGATGCGCCGCAAGCCCACACCAGCTTGCTGTGGCGTGAGGGCGCGCCCGTGGTGCAGCGCTTCGTGGCGCATGTGCGGGCGCAACTGCAGGAGCGGCGACAATCCGCAGCTCTCGAAGGAGAAGGAAGCCGCTGATGCTCGTGCACCCCCAGTTCAATCCCATCGCCCTTTCGCTCGGCCCACTGCAGGTGCACTGGTATGGGTTGACCTACATGGCGGCCTTCGGCCTGTTCCTGTGGCTGGCGGTACGGCGGGTGCACCAGCCGTGGTTCGCGCAGGCGGGCTGGACTCGGCGTGACGTTGAGGATCTGCTGTTCTTCGGCGTGCTGGGCGTGGTCGTGGGCGGCCGGCTGGGCTACGCGCTGTTCTACAAGCCGGGCTACTACGCCAGCCATCCGCTGGAGGTGTTCATGGTGTGGCGCGGCGGCATGTCGTTCCACGGCGGGCTGCTGGGCGTGCTGGGAGCGATGGCGCTGTATGCGCACCGGCGCAGGCGGCGGTTTCTGGAGGTGACGGACCTGATCGCGCCGTGCATCCCCATCGGGCTGGCCTGCGGGCGCATCGGCAACTTCATCAACGGGGAGCTTTGGGGACGGGCCGCCGACCCAAGCCTGCCTTGGGCGATGGTGTTTCCGCAATCGGGCTCGGACGTGCCGCGCCATCCTTCGCAGCTCTACCAGTTCGCCCTGGAAGGCGTGCTGCTGTTCGTGCTGCTGTGGATTTATGCGCGCAAGCCGCACCCGCTTGGACGGGTCTCGGGTGTGTTTCTGGTGGGCTATGGGGTGTTGCGCTTCGTGGCCGAGTACTTCCGCGAGCCCGACAGCTTCCTGGGATTGCTGGCACTGAACATGAGCATGGGCCAGTGGCTGTGCCTGCCCATGATTGCCGCCGGCGTGGTGTTGTGGACAAGGTCATCCGGGCGGGCGGGCTAGCATCGCGGCCATGCGACAGATCTTTCTCGATACCGAAACCACCGGCCTGAGCCCCGAGAACGGCGACCGCATCGTCGAAATCGGCTGCGTCGAGATGGTGGCGCGGCGCTTGAGCGGCCGCAACAAGCACTTCTATCTCAACCCCGAGCGGAAGAACCATGAGGAAGCGGTGCGTATCCACGGCCTCACGGACGAGTTCCTGGCCGACAAGCCCGTGTTTGCCGCAGTGGCGGACGAGCTGATGGAGTTCCTCTCGGGCGCCGAGATCATCATCCACAACGCACCCTTTGACGTCGGATTCCTCAACGAGGAATTGCGCCGGCTGGGCCGGCCGCCGCTCGGCCAGCATGTGGCACAGATTACGGACAGCCTGTACATGGCCCGGGAGCTCTATCCCGGCAAAGCCAACTCGCTGGACGCGCTGTGCCGTCGCCTGGAAGTCGACAATACCAGCCGTACTTTCCACGGCGCGCTGCTCGATGCCGGCCTGCTGGCTGAGGTCTACATCCGCATGACGCGCGGGCAGAACGCGCTGGTCATCGAGGAGGAAGAAGAGAAGACCGAGGTGGTAGAGGACAACCTTCCGGCCATCGATCTGACGCAATTCGCCTTGCCGGTGTTGCGTGCCAGCGAACCCGAGTGCCTCGCGCACGAGGCCGTTTTGGCTGAACTTGAAAAATCAAGCGGGGGGCTTGTGCAGTGGAAAAAACTCATGCCATAATCGCGGTCTTCCGGGATGCGAGACAAGCAGAGGATTCCGGGCGGTTAGCTCAGTGGTAGAGCACTGCCTTCACACGGCAGGGGTCGCAGGTTCGAACCCTGCACCGCCCACCAAAACTTGCAGTTGGCTTCAAAAACCAAGCACTTGACAAGGTTTTTGAGGCGTGTCAGAATTTCGGTCTTCGCTGATTAGTGCAGCGACTGATTGCGAAAGCGGTCAAGCTCTTTAAAAACATACAGCCGATAAGCGTGGGCGTTCGGATGGTGGCTGAGGTGTCTCAGGGTCGCA
>JAEYPG010000583.1 GCA_023410975.1 Pseudomonadota bacterium | reverse complement strand
AGGTAGTACAGGTCGATGCAATCGGTGCCCAGGCGCGACAGCGAGGCTTCTAGCGCGCGCTGCAGCGCCTTGCGCCCGTTGCCCGCGGCATTGGGGTCGCGCGCGGTGTTGGAGAAGTTGTTGGTGTACTTGGTGGCCAGCACGACCCGGTCGCGCACGCCGGCCTCCCGCATGAACTCGCCCAGCCAGCGCTCGGACGTGCCCTGCGTATAGACGTCAGCGGTGTCGATGAAGTTGCCACCCCAGTCCAGGTAGCTGTCGAACAGCGCGCGCGCCGTGGCACGGTCGCAGCCGAATCCATGCTCGGTGCCGAAGGTCATGGTGCCCAGCGCCAGGCGCGAGACGCGCAGCCCGGTGCGGCCAAGCAGGGTGTAAGCGGGCGGAAGCGCCGTGGCGGGTGCAGCGTCGAAGGTCATGGGCGGCTCGTCCTCTGAGAAAAAGAGTGGTATTAGCACACATTGACTAAAAGTGTTCAATACATAGACTCCCGCTCCAGGCAAGCCCGGCAGGCGGGCTCGCAGTCACTGCCACGGAGCGCCAGTACATGCTGATCGATCTACACGCCCACCTTGTCACCGAAGGAATGCTCAACCGGCATGCCTTCTGGGGGCCCTTCATGAAAGCCCAAGGCTTCACAGTGGGCCATTTCTCACTGGGCACGCGCCAGCCCAAGAAGGCCGTCAGCGACGCCCAAGCGCAAGCCAACCTGCTGTCGCGCATGACGCACGATGCGCGGCGCAAGCTCATGGCCGAGCGCGGCGTGGATCGGCTCGTGATGGCCACCCCGTCGCACGCTTTCATGTATTGGGCCGAGGACTTCGGCAACGAGTACGCCCGCATCTGCAACGACGAGCTGTCCGCCTGGTGCGCACAGGATCCGGAGCATTTTGACTTCTGGGCCCACGCCAACCTGGCCGATCCCAAGGAGGCCGCGCGCGAGATCGAGCGCGCCGTCACGCAGCTCGGCGCACGCGGCGTGTGCGTCGGCGGCGCCAACTTCAACGGCCTGCAGGCCTATAGCGAGGAGCTGTATCCCGTGTGGGACAAGGTCTGCGCGCTCGACGTGCCGCTGATGGTCCATGGCTACAACCAGTCGGTCTGGTGGGGGGAGCGCCACACGGAGGACCGTTTCGAGACCACCTCCATCGTCGGCGACTGCGTGGACGAGACGCTCTTTCCCTGGTACCTGATCTGCGGCGGCGTGCTCGACGCGTTCCCGACGCTCAAGACCTATGTCACGCATGCGGGCGGCATGTTCGTGTTCCAGCTCGGACGCCTGTCGGAGCTCAACAAGACCATGGCGCCCGATGCGCGCAACAAGCGGCCGTTCATGGAGTACCTGCAGAACTTCTGGTTCGACCTCGACGTGCACCACCCGGCGCTGCGTCGGGGCGTGGCAGAGGTGGTCGGCGTGGACCGCCTGGTCATCGGTACGAACTTCGGCGGCGCCTACGACAACGGCGACCTCACCGAGGGACTGGGACTCAGCGATGCCGAGCGGGAGAAGGTGCGCGGCGGCAACGCGCTGCAGTTGCTCAAGCTCGCTCGATAAGTCCGTTCGGCACCGTACTGTGCCCTTGCGGCGCTGGCGGCTCAACCGCCGCGGGGCTGCAGCTTCCTTCTGCGCCCG
The DNA here is from genome assembly GCA_023410975.1 of Pseudomonadota bacterium. Classification (GTDB taxonomy): domain Bacteria; phylum Pseudomonadota; class Gammaproteobacteria; order Burkholderiales; family Burkholderiaceae_C; genus Azohydromonas. Next base: position 11,338 of record JAEYPG010000583.1, on the reverse strand, counting down.
AATCGCCATGTCCGCGCAAGCAGGCATGGCGATTCTTTTTGGTTGAGGAGGAAACCTGATCCAAGCGATGATCTCGGGCTGCGGGGGTCGCGATCGTCCCCGTGTACCGGCTGCCCCGGGCGCCGCGTCGCCTGCGGAATCTGATCCAGCGCAAACTCGCTGCGGGTATGGCCTATGGTTGGTCCCTATTTGTTGAACACAAAGCAGATAAGTGTCTTAGATTCGCGCCCACGCCTTGCAGTGCAGGCGCCAAGGAGACACCCACATGCTCAAGCGCAGCGACCCCATGCTGTCCGACGGAACCCGTATCTCGGACCTCATCAACCTGCAGACCCGCGAAGTCAAGTTGCGGACGCTTTCCGACAAGGAGCTCTACGAACTCGAGATGGAGAAGATTTTCGCCAGGACGTGGGTTTTCCTCGCCCACGAGACCGAGATCCCCAACCCCGGCGACTTCGTGCAGCGCGACATGGGCTCGGACTCGGTGCTGGTCACGCGCGACAAGAACGGTGAAGTCCATGTGGTGCTCAACGTGTGCACGCACCGCGCCATGAAAGTCTCAACGCTGGATTCGGGCAACACGCACATCCATACCTGCATCTACCACGGCTGGGCCTTCAGGCCCAACGGCGACTTCATCGGCGCCCCGGTGGAGAAGGAGTGCATGCACGGCAAGCTCATGACCAAGGAGCAGTTGTCGCTGAAGAAGGCGCGCGTGGCCCTTTACGGCGGGCTGGTCTTTGCCACGTGGAACGTCGACGGGCCGAGCTTCGAGGAGTTCCTGGGCGATGCCAAGTGGTACTACGACACCCTGTGGTGCCGTACGACCAAGGGCATGGAGGTGCTGGGCCCGCCGCAGCGCTTCATCATCCGCGCCAACTGGAAAGCCGCCGCGGAGCAGGGGGCCTCGGACGGCTTCCACACCCTCACGCTGCACCGCTGGCTGGGCGAGATCGGGCCGTACGCCAAGAAGCCCGGCGGCGAAGGCGGCGGCGCGGACCTGACACCGGAGATGTACGGCGTGGAGGTATGGACCGACCACGGCCACACGATGCGCTGCATCGATCTGGGCCGCAAGATCCGCCGCATCACGGGCCAGGATCCCGAGCAGCTCACGCCCGAGCAGCGCCTCACGGTGCTGCCCCCGCCGGGCATCACCCCCGAGCTGGTACCCGAGCTGCTGAGCCGCTTTACGCCCGAGCAGTTGCAGGTGATGTCCACCAACCCGCCGCAGGTGGGCAACTTCTTCCCCAACGGCCTGTTCGAGTTCATCTACCTGCCCACCGCCGACGGCAAGGTGGTCGGCGCGATGGCACTGCACACCTACGTGCCGCTGGGCCCTGACAAGTTCATGTTCATGAACTGGGTCCTGGCCGAGAAGGACACGCCGGCGCAGGTGAAGGCCGCGATGCTGCGCATTTCCTGCCAGCTTCTGGGCACCTCCGGCATGGTCGAGCAGGACGACTCCGACACCTGGCCGCACCAGACCATCGTCGCCAAGGGCGCGATGAGCCGGCACATCACGCTGAAGTACCAGGCGATGTTCGAAACCGGCAAGCCTGAAGGCTGGCCTGGCCCGGGACACGTTGGCAGCGGCTTCACCAAGGATGACACCAACTGGAGCTTCTGGCAGTACTGGCACGAGCTGATGACCACCGACTGCTGATCTGCAAAGGAGACCTGACCATGATTGCCAATCTGCTTGAACCGACGCCCCTGCCACCGACCGTGCGTGCCAACCGCGTGAGCGTGGGCAGCGCGCTCTACAACGAGATCGTCGAGTTTCTTTACGACGAGGCCGAGATGCTTGACGAGATCCGGCTCACCGAGTGGAGCGAGCTGCTGGCCCCGGACATCGAGTACAACGTGCCGCTGCGCCTGACCAAGCCGGTGCGCCAGCTCGACGGCACCGTGATCCGCACCGTCCAGCACCTGCACGACAACCATGCCTCCCTGATGCTGCGCGTACGCCGCATCACCGACACGCGCAGTGCCTGGGGGGAGGACCCGCCCTCGCGCACGCGCCGCCTGGTGAGCAACGTGCGCGTGTACAAGACGGACAAGCCCAACGAGTACAAGGTCCAGAGCTACATGCTGCTCACGCGCAGCCGGTTCGACTTCGACTACTTCGACCTGCTGCCTTGCGACCGCCACGACGTGCTGCGCAAGACGGGCCAGTCGCTGCAGCTGGCCCGCCGCGAGGTCATCATCGACCAGTCCGTGATCGGCACGCCCAATCTCGGCATCTTTCTCTGAACCGGAACCTCCCGATGAAACTGGAAGACCTCATCCTGGTCAGTGTGGACGACCATGCGATCGAGCCACGGGGTGCCTTCGACCGGCACATGCCCGCTCGCTTCAAGGGCCGCCAGCCCAAGGTGGTGCAGAGCAAGGGGCGCGACGTCTGGGTGTTCGAGGGCCGTGCCACCGGCTACATGGGCCTGAACTCCGTGGTGGGCCGTCCCAAGGACGAGTACGGCATGGAGCCCCTGGGCTACGAGCACATGCGCCGCGGCACGTGGGACGTCAAGGCGCGCGTGCAGGACATGAACGCCAACGGCGTGCTGGGCTCGATCTGCTTCCCCACCTTCCCCGGCTTTGCGGGCCAGCGGTTTCAGCAGTACCAGGCCGCACGCGACGTGTCGTTTGCCGCGATCCAGGCCTACAACGACTGGCACCTGCACGACTGGTGCAATGCCGCGCCCGGCCGCTTCATCCCGCTGGGCCTGATTCCGTGGTGGGACGGCGAGCTCGCCGCCGGCGAGATCCGCCGCATGGCCCAGCAGGGCGTGCATGCGATATCCCTGTCGGACAATCCGGCGCTGCATGGCTTCCCCTCCATCCACGACGACCACTGGGATCCGGTGTGGAAGGCCTGCGCCGACCACGACGTGGTGATCTGCTGCCACATCGGCACCGGGGTCAAGGCCGAGCATGCGTCCGATCTCACGCCCATCGACGCCTGGATCACGTCGATGCCGATCTCGATCGCCAACTCGGCGGCCGACTGGATCTGGGCGCCGATGTGGAAGAAGTACCCCAAGCTGCGCATGGCGCTGTCCGAGGGCAGCATCGGCTGGATCCCGTACCTGCTCGAGCGCGCGGACTTCACCTACCGTCATCACCACGAGTGGACGATGACGGATTTCGGCGGGGGCAAGCCCAGCGACGTGTTCCGCAAGCACATCATCACCTGCTTCATCGAGGACGAGTTCGGGCTGCGCAATCTTGGGGACATCGGCGAGGACATGGTGACTTGGGAGTGCGACTATCCGCACTCGGACTGCACCTGGCCCGGCTCGCCCGAGATCTTCCACGCACAGACCAGGCACCTGACGGATGCGCAGATCGACAAGATCGCTCACCTCAATGCCATGCGCGAGTTCTCGTACGATCCGTTTGCCATCCTCGGGCGCGAGAACTGCACGGTCGGCGCGCTGCGCGCCCAGGCCGCCGGCGTCGATACCAAGCCGCTGCTGGGCATGGGCGGCGCCCGCCCCGTGCGCGAACCGGGCAAGCCCGTCACTTCGGGCGACATCCACCGGATGTTCTGCGCGGCAGACGCCGAGACCGCGCTCTGAGCCGCTGTCGCTGCCATGCTCCCGCCCGGGGCATGGCGGCGACATGCTGCAGCACATGCGGGTTCCTATATATGTACACAGATTCGAATTCTGTCTATATTCGCCGCGCTGGACCACAATGCGAGGCGAAGGAACCCCTTATGCTGACTCCGACAATACCGACGCTGGCCGATGGCACCCGGATCGATGACCTGGTGAACCTGGCAACCCGAGAGGTGCAGATGCGCACGCTCTCGGATCCCGAAATCTACGAGCTGGAGATGGAGCGCATCTTCGGCCGCATCTGGGTCTTTCTGGGCCACGAGTCCGAGGTCCCGAACTCCGGCGACTTCGTCGTGCGCGACATGGGCTCCGACTCGGTGCTGGTGACGCGCGACAAGAGCGGCGAAGTGCACGTGATGCTCAACATGTGCACGCACCGCGGCATGCGCATCTCCACGCTCGACGCCGGCAACACGCAGATCCACACCTGCATCTACCACGGCTGGGCCTTCCGGCCCAATGGCGAGTTCCTCGGCGCGCCCGTGGAAAAGGAGCAGATGTACGGCAAGATCCGGACCAAGCAGGAACTGGGTCTGAAGAGGGCGCGCGTCACGCTCTACGGGGGGCTGATCTTCGCCACCTGGAACATCGACGGCCCCTCCTTCGAGGAGTTCCTGGGCGATGCCAAGTGGTACTACGACATGCTCTTCCAGCGCACCGACCGGGGGCTGGAGGTGCTGGGCCCGCCGCAGCGCTTCACCGTGCGCGCCAACTGGAAGGCCGCCGGCGAGCAGTCGGCCGCCGACGGCTATCACACGCTCACGCTGCACCGCTGGCTGGGCGAGGTGGGCAACTACTCCAAGAAGGGCGACGGCGAGGGCGGTGGTGGAGACCTCAGCCCCGAGATGTACGGCTCCGAGGTCAGTTCCCCGCATGGCCATGCGCTGCGCTGCATCGACCTCGCGCGCAAGATCCGCCGGCTCACGGGCAAGGATCCCTCGCAGCTGAGCATCGAAGAGAAGCTGGCGGCGCTGCCGCCGGCGGGCATGACGCCCGAGATGGTGCCGCAGCTCAAGAAGCACCTCAGCGATGGTCAACTGCAGGCACTGACGTGGATGCCGCCGCAGGTGGGCGGCATCTTCCCCAACGTGCTGTTCGGCTTCGTCTACATCCCGCAGGCCGACGGCTCGGTGGTCGGTTCGATCACCCTGCACGCCTACGTCCCGCGCGGCCCGGACAAGCTGGAGTTCGTGAACTGGATCCTGACCGAGAAGGATGCTCCTGCGGAGCTGCGCGACAAGATGCGCAAGCAGACCACGCAGCTCTTCGGCACCTCCGGCATGGTGGAGCAGGACGACTCCGACACCTGGCCCCACATGACGCTGGGCGCCAAGGGCGCCCAGGGCAAGAAGATGACGCTGAAGTACCAGGCGGTGTACGAGACCGGCAAGCCCGAAGGCTGGCCCGGTCCCGGGATCATCAACGAGGGCTTCACCAAGGACGACACGCAGTGGCACTGGTGGCTGTACTGGCGTCAGCTGATGCTGGGCGAGATCTGAGCCCCTGCAGCCCCACAAGCCACTTCCATGGAGACAATTCCCATGACCGATCTCAAGCCCGGCCAACTGGTGCCGGTGGGCTCGCCCGTCTACAACCGGGCGCTGGAGTTCCTGTACGTCGAGGCGCGCCTGCTCGACGAGATCCGCCTCAAGGAATGGGGCGCCCTGCTGGCCGAGGACCTGGTCTACACCGCCCCGCTGCGGGAGACCCGTCCGGTGAGCCAGCAGGCCGCGTCAGTGGTGCGTACCACCCAGCACTTCGAGGACGACTGGCGCTCGGTAATGGGCCGCATCATGCGGCTCACGGGCACCAAGAGCGCCTGGGCCGAGGACCCGCCCTCGCGTACGCGGCGCATGGTCACCAACGTGATGGTGGAGCAGGGCGACCAGCCCGAGGAGTACCGCGTGCGCAGCAACCTGCTGGTCACGCGCAGCCGCTTCAACTTCGACGAGCTCGACCTCATCAGCGGCGAGCGCCGTGACGTGCTGCGCGTCAGCGGCGAGAGCTTCAAGCTCGCCCGCCGCGAGATCCTGCTGGATCAGGCCGTGCTGGGCACGCCCAACCTGGCCATCTTCCTCTAGACACTGGCGTCCGCCTCGAACGCCAGCCAACCCTCGTCGTCAGCGCACAGGCGCTGCGGCGAGGTGCTGAAGTCCCAGGTCGACCCCACCACACGCAGCGCCTGCGCAGCCCGCACGGGCTGCTGTGCCCAGCACAGGCCGGTCACCCGCGCATGCGGCTGTTCGTCCAGCGGGAGGCCCTTGCCATTGGAGATGACGGCGCAGCGGCGCAGCACCAGCGCCGCCTCCGCCTCGTCCGCGGACAGTGTCTGCAGCGCCCAGCCAGCCATGGCCTGGCGCACCCCCATGCCAGCATAGAGCGGCGGCTCCACGATCGTGTCGTCCTGCAGGGACCACGACAGCAGCAACGTGCCGTCGCGCCACAGCAGGGCGTTCGTGCGTCCGGCCTCACGCAGGGGCACTTCGATGTCGTAGCGACGCGTGCTCAGGCCGCGTGCGGCCGCAGCGCAGGCCAGCCCCGCGAGCTCGAGCTGGTGCGTGCAGTGCTGGCGCGCCTCGACCGAACGCGTCACGGTATGGGCAATGGGCGACAGCGCCATGCCCACGAGCTGCTGCAACTCGGCAGCAGCGCCTTCGCACAGCGTATAAGGCTGTCGCGCGGCCGTCGCGCGCACAGCGGCGATCCGGCCCTCACGGGCCGCGAGCTCGACACGGAAATGGTGGAAGTCGTCCTCCAGCGCCGCGCGCACGCAGCTGTCGCCTCCATCGGTGCGGCTCCTGATGTCAATGCGGCGGCGGAATCTAGGCGGGGTCATGGCGGGCAAGGGTCCTCACCGGGTGTCACACGGAGGGTGAAAGTGTACGATTATCGTGAATGTGTTCAATAACCATTCCGAAATGGAGATGAGGATGACTCTGCTGAAAGACAAGGTGGCTGTGATCACGGGCGCGGGCGGCGGCATCGGCCGCGGCATCGCGCGCTGCTACGCGCGCGAGGGCGCCGCGGTGGTGGTTGCGGAGATCAACGAGGACACCGGCGTCCAGGTCGAGCGCGAGCTCAAGGAGCTCGGCGGCCGGGCACTGTTCGTGCGCACCGATGTGATGCGCAAGGAGGCGGTCCAGGGTGCGGTGCGCGCTGCAGTGGATGCCTTCGGTGGCCTGGACATCCTGGTCAACAACGCGTTCGTGCCATCGCCCAACGTGCTGCTGGAGGACAAGACCGACGAGATGCTGGCGCAGACCCTGAACTCCACGCTCTGGGCCACGTGGTGGGCCATGCAGGCGGCGCTGCCGCTGATGCGCGCGCGCGGTGGCGGGCGCATCATCAACTTCACCTCCATCGATGTGGAGGTCGGCGCCTGGCAGCATGCCGACTACAACAGCGGCAAGTCGGCGGTGGTCGGTCTCACGCGCAGCGCTGCTGCTGAATGGGGGCGCTTCAACATCACGGCCAACGCGATCGCGCCGACCGCGATGGGCGCCACGTTCCACAAGCTCGCGGCCGAGGTGCCGGGCTTTGCCGAGAAATCGGCCGCCGCGCGCCCCCTGGGGCGTTCGGGCGACCCTGAACTCGACATCGGCCCGGTGGCCGTATTCCTGGGCTCGGAGATGTCGCGCTACGTCACTGGCGAGACGCTGCACGTGGACGGCGGGCTGCACCTGCCGGGCTACAACTCGCGGCCCCCGCACGTGCCCGTGCGGGAGTACTGAGTCCGATCGATGGAGCGCGTGTCAGCGCTTCTTCACGCTGATGCCGCTGGCTTCCTGGTCCCAGGTGGCCGCGGTGCAGCCCTCGTCGCGCAGCAAGTACTTGAGCACGCGCCCTTGAGGGTTCTTGGGCAGCGTGTCGCGGAACTCGATGTAGCGCGGCAGCGCGTAGTACGGCACCGAGTCCACGGCCCAATGGAACAGGGCTTCGGGGGTCAGCGTGGCGCCAGGGCGCAGGATGGCGGTGACCTTCACGTCGTCCTCGCCCTTGGGCGAAGGCACCGCGTGCACGGCGACTTCGGCCAGGTCGGGATGGCGCGCGAAGGCGGCCTCCATCTCGAAGCTGGAAATGTTCTCGCCACGGCGGCGCAGGTAGTCCTTCTTGCGGTCGACGAAGTAGAAGAAGCCCTGCTCGTCGAATTTGCCGATGTCGCCCGTGTGGAGCCACAGGTTGCGCAGCAGCTTGAGCGTGTCCTCGGGGCGACGCCAGTAGCCCATGAACATGATGTCGGGCTTGAGCGGGCGCACGATGATCTCGCCCGCCTGGCCCGCGGGCAGCTCACGGTCGTGCTCGTCCACGATGCGCACATCGAATTCCGGGATGCGCCGGCCCGAGGAGCCCGGTGCCGCGTATTCACCGCCAGGCAGCGACGTCACCACCGCCGCCTCCGTCAGGCCGTAGCCGTTGCCTCCCACCTGACGGGCACCGAAGCGCTCGCGCCAGACGGTCTTGACCTCTTCGGTGAAGGGGTTGCCGCGCACGGTATGGATCTGCCCCTTGCAGCGCAGCGCCGCCTCGTTGTCGGGCGCGTTGGCCAGCAGCGCGCCCATGCTGCCCAGGATGGATGCGATGGTGGCGCCGCTGCGCTCGACCTCGGGCCAGAAGTTGCTCACCGAGAAGCGCGGCACGATGGCCACGCGCGCGCCCACCAGGATCGTGGCCACGACGCCCACGCACAGCGCATTCATGTGGAACAGCGGCAGCGGCGTGATCGTCACGTCGTCGGCGGTGGCCGGGCCGGCACGCAGCTGCTGGCGTGCCAAGTGCACCATGTAGTTGTGGCTGACCATGCAGCCCTTGGACGGCCCGGTCGTGCCCGAGGTGTAGATCAGGCAGGCCAGCTCGCCGGGTTGTGGCTTGCGCTCGAACGGCGTGTCATCGCTGCCGCGGTGCGCATCCAGCGCCGCGAGCGTGAGCGTGCCGCACAGCGCGCTCTCTGGCCGGCCGCGCTGCAGCACCAGCCGAGCTTCGGGCAGTTCGGCCGACACCGCGGCAATGCGTGCGACGTAGTCGGCCTCGCAGACCACGATCGCCGCGCTAGCGTCGGCGATCTGGTGGCGCAGGAAATCGCCCTTGAGCGCGGTGTTGATCGGCACGCTGACCGCGCACAGCTTGTTGATGGCCAGCCAGCACAGCACCGCGTCAAGGTTGTTGTCCAGCATCGTGACGACGGTCTGGCCAGCCTGCACGCCCAACGCCGCCAGCTCGTGCGCCAGCCGCGTCGACATCATGTCCACCTCGCCGTAGGTCACCAGCTGCCCCGAGAAGTCCAGCAGGACCCGGTCAGGATGGCTCTTGGCCACGCGCTCCAGCGCAGCAATCGGTGTGTCTTGCTCACCCAGGTACCAGGTGGCTTCGGGTCCCATGCCGGTCATCTCGTGCGTCCTTCCGTGCAGTTGTTCAGGAAAAATCGGTCCAGGAGTGGAGAGGAAAAAATGATTCTGATATTAGAAGACAATTCTAATGCCTGCATGGCTTTGCCAGATCGCTGGAAAACCCGCACAGACGCGAAACCGAAACTACCCACCATTAACCTCAGGAGGAACTGCGCATGAGCCGCTCCAATCCATCCGGCAACGCCGCCGTGCAGGCGGCTGCCAAGCGACCCGGCAAGAGCACTGTGGCCAAGGCCCCGGCGTCAAAGTCGGCGGCAGGCAAGGCCAAGCCGGGCAAGGCCGCAACTGCCAAGGCGCAGGTGGGCCAGCCAGCCGCGGGCGCACAGGTCATTGCCCTGCCTGATCGTGGCGCGCAACAGCGCCGGCGCAGCAACCGCCGCTCGGAGCAGACGATCGATCGCATCCTGGCGGCCACGGAAAACATCGTCTTGCAGTCCGGCGCCGAGCGGATCTCGATCCTCGACGTGTGCCGCGCCGCCGATGTCTCGCGCGGGACGTTCTACCGTTACTTCGCTTCTCAGGAGGAACTGCTTGATGCCTTCTCGCGCCACAAGCGCGAGACGTTTCACCGCACCCTTGTCGAGTCGGTGGAGGTGTTCACGGACCCCGATGAGCGCTTTGCCGCTCTGGTGCGCTACCTGGACGAGTACCTGGAGCGCGGCAATTCGCGGCGGCTGCTCGTGGTGGCGCCGGACTATGCGCTGGGCTTCTTCAAGCGCATCTTTCACGACTCGGTGGTGCGCTTCCAGGACGTGCTGGGCATCGTGTTCGATGCCTGGGAGGAGCGCCTGGACATCAAGCTCGACCGCGAGCTGGTGTGCGAGATGCTGATCCGCTACGTGCTCAGCGAGCAACTCGTGCCCAGCGAGGGCGGCCGCAAGGCGCTGCCGCGCCGCATTGCCCGCCTGGTCGAGTCGCTGGTCACGGGCGGGACATCACGCGTGCGTCGCTGAAGCGGCGGCCGGCGCAACGCCGGCCATGTCCTTGCGCAGCAAGGCTGCAGCCACGTGCCTGAACAGCCGCTCCAGCGGCAGCCCGGGCTGCAGCTCGCGCAGCGGGTCATCATGGGTGGTGAAGGCCTGTGCCACCTCTGACCAGTCGCCTTCGCTGAGGTAGCGACGGGTGGCCGGGAACACGAGCGCCTCTTCCATGCCCATGTGCTCCCACACGGTGCCCGCGAGCTGCTGCACCGCATCGCCCACCGCCTCCAGCGACGCCGCCTCGCTGCTGTCATAGCGCGAGAGCGCATCCGCCAGCGCCTGGACGCGGCGCTGCTCCTGCCCGTGCTGGCGCTCGAGTTCCAGCAGCACGTGGTCAAGCTCGTGCGTACGCTGGCGCAGCAGGCGGAACAGGACCGTTTCCTCCTTCGGGTGATGCTGGGTGCCGGGAAACTCGCGCAGGTAGCGCACCATCTCCGCCGCAAGCCCGACATCCAGTTGCTGGCCCGGCAAGCGGGCCGCACGCACCAGGTGCTGCAGGCCCTGCAGCACTGCCGCGATCGCACGGTGCTCGCCGGCCACGATGCCCAGTGCCCTGGCCGCGGGCGCGCACGCGTCATTGGACTCGACGGCGGACACCAGCACCGGCAGATCGGCGAGTTGCAGCAGATGCTGCGTCACGCTGTGGCGTAGCCAGCCACGCAGGCCCGGCGCGCGCCCGTGCGCACTGACGAAGACAAGGTCGCACCCGTGGCGGTGCGCGGCTTCGACGATGGCCTGCGCAGGCTGGTCGCTCGTGCGCGACTCGGTGCCGCAGCTCACACCGGCCGCGCCTGCCGCCGCGGCAGCCTTCACGAGCACGGCACTGGCCGCGCCGGCGGCTTCCTGTGCGAAAGCCTCCTGGTCGAGCGTGTACAGCAGCGCGCCTTCTCCGGTGGCGGCAAGGTCCGGCGCCGCGTGAAAGAACGTGATGCGCGCACCCGCGGAGCGCGCGAACTCGACGCTGCGCGTGACGGTGGCATCTCCGAGCGGACTGTCGTCCAGCGCTACAAGCAGGTGTCGGTACATCGGTGCTCTCCTGTGTCGTGAGGGATGTGCACACGGCGCGAAAAGCCCGCGTGACGTGCCATTGCAAGGCATGACGCCGCCGGCGCAAGTCAGCGTAAACGCTAAATTGAACAAAAACTCAAAATGTGCACAATTTGGTGTGATCATCCTCCAAGGCTACTTCTGAAGGCGACCTAGACCATGCTGATCGACCTGCATGCACATGCGCCCCATCCGGGCTACTACAACCAGCACCCGCACTGGGGGCCGTTCTTCGAGCAGCACAGCGACGGCGACGTCAAGCTGCGCGTGGGGCACTGGATCC
>JAEYPG010000516.1 GCA_023410975.1 Pseudomonadota bacterium | reverse complement strand
CTGGTGACGGTGGCGCTGGGCGGCGGCTTCGAGGCCGAGCCGCTGCCCGGTGGGGGCTGGGGCGCGCCGGCGCTGTTCGAGGAAGTGCGCGGCGCTCCGGCCTACCGCGATCTCACGCGCGAGGAGTTCGACTGGGCGCTGGCCTTCGCGGGGCAGGGCGGCACGAGCCTGGCGGCCTACCCGCAATACCACCGGCTGCAGGTGGTGGACGGGCGCTTCCGCGTCACGGACCGTGGCATCGCGCACCGGCACCGGCTGCAGGTCGGGACCATCGTGTCCGAGACTGTCATGCGGCTGCGCATGCTGGGCGGCGCCGCGCTGGGCACCGTCGACGAGAGTTTCATTGCCCGCCTGGCGCCGGGCGACTGCTTCTGGTTTGGCGGCCGGCTGCTGGAATTCGTGCGGGTGCGCGATCTCACGGCCTACGTGACGCGGGCCACGAAGAAGAGCGGGCGCATCCCGGTGTGGTCCGGCACGCGCATGGCGCTGTCCGACGAGTTGGCGCATGCCCTGCGCGAACTGCTGCACGAGGCGGCACGGGGCGAATTCAACGAGCCGGAGATGCGCGCGGCGCGGCCGATGCTGGAATTGCAGGCCGGCATGTCCCGGCTGCCCGGGCCGGACGAATTGCTGGTCGAGCGCCATCGCTCGCGCGAGGGCCACCATTTGTGGATTTACCCCTTCGCCGGCGGCCCGGTGCACCTGGGCCTGGCGGGACTGCTGGCCTGGCGGCTGGCGCAGGTGCAGGCCAATACCTTTTCTCTGGCGGTCAACGAATACGGGCTGGAATTGCTGAGCGCACGCCCGCTGGACCTGGGCCCGCTGCTGGACGGCTCGATATTCGCCAACGCGCAGTTGGAGGCGGATCTGATGGCCAGCCTGGACGCGCGGCAGCTGGCGCAACGGCGCTTTCGGGAGATTGCGCGCGTGGCGGGGCTGGTATTCGGTGGCTATCCGGGCGCGGCCAAGAGCGCGCGGCAATTGCAGGCGTCGAGTGGTTTGTTCTACGACGTGTTCCGCCAATATGACCCGGACAACCTGCTGCTGGCGCAGGCGCGCAACGAGGCGCTGGCGCAGGAGCTGGAAATCGGGCGCTTGGAGCACACGCTGCGCCGGCTGGCGGCGCAGCGTGTGCTGCTGGTGGAATTGAAGGCACCCAGTCCCCTGGCCGTGCCGTTGATGGTGGAGCGGTGGCGGGAGCAGCTCAGCAACGAAAAACTGGCGCAGCGGCTGGCCCGGATATTGGGCGTGACGGATACGGACTGAGCGCCGGGCTTATATCGGCGCCATCAAGCTTCCGAGCCTGTGCGCTGTTTGTCCTGAGCCTGCCTGTACGCTTTCTGGCGTCGGCTTGGCCGGTGGCGTACTTCAGCGCGCCATGGCCTGTACCTGCTCCAGCTTGAGCACGACGTTGCTGAACAGGGAGTTCGCCAGTTCGCCGTAGGCCGTGCCCACGGTATTTGCCAGGAAGACCGAAATCGCGATCAGCAGCAGGTATTCCTTGAGGGCGTTCATGGCTCGGTCCTGGACGCGCCGGCAGCGCGGCGCTGTGGTGAGGTCCCGTTTATGCGCCCGTCGAGAAACATCCACGAGGGGTTTGCGGCGGAAACGAGGCTGCAGCGTGAAAGGCTGCATGAAAATGAAACGGCGCCCGCAGGCGCCGTTTGAGGGAGGGGCTTGCCATGTCCGTGGTGACAGCGGCTTCCTGGGCGGCAGGGTGGTATTCCCTGGGATTGTCGATGTTCGCCGGCAGTCAGGAGGTCGCCGGATCGACACGCCATCGAAGGCTGTGCCACGGGTATGAAAAGCCCGCTTGCAATTCATCAAGACATAGGGAGATTATCTCAAATCATTCACTGAGATTTATCGCTTCCCGGAGTTTCAGGAGCAGTCTGTTCACTCAACATTCTGATGAAAGCCTCCTTTCGATTTATTGCCTGGAGCGGTGTCGCCTTACTGCATCGCGGCACCGTGGATGTATTTATGCCCAATTGCGGGACGAACGGGTAGAGGCGGAAATGGAGATTGGCCGGTGCTGTGCATTACTGCGCACAACTGGCCGGGGCCGCCTTTCTTTCCCTGGGCAGCCCGCAAATACAAGGCTATGGTGCGCAGCTCACCTGCGCAGAAGGTCTCTTGGTGTGCCAGGGACAGCTTGGAACGGCGGCTGGCATCGCCGCTCGGCCGCTATGCCGCTGCCAGGGGCTTTGCGCCCCAGGCTGACGAACGCGGTGCGGCGAGATCGCAACGTCATCACGGTTTCATGTAAACACGCGTAGCCGCCACATGCGGGGTTCGGGCATGCTTCTCGCTCGGGTCTCCTTAAAGGACGCGCGCCGTGAGGGATGGATGGAGGGCAGCGCCGTCCGGGTGACCCGGAAGAAGTATTCATGACCGAGCTGCTGAATCTGCTGGCCGCCATTGCCCTGCTGGTATGGGGCACCTTCATCGTGCGCACCGGAGTGCTGCGCATGTTCGGCGAGAACTTGCGGTACGTGCTCGCGCGCGGCATGGGCTCGCGTCCCTCGGCGCTGCTGGCGGGCATGGGGGTGACGATGCTGCTGCAGTCGGGCACCGCCACCTGCATGCTCATGGCCTCCTTCGTCGGGCGGCAGCTGGTGCCGACCTCGGCGGCGCTGGCGGTGATGCTGGGTGCCGACATGGGCTCCAGCCTCATGACGGTGTTCTTCTCCTTCGACTTGTCGTGGCTGTCGCCGCTGCTGATCTTCGTCGGCGTGGTGATGTTCATCTCGCGCGAGAAGAGCGCCGCCGGGCGCCTGGGCCGCGTGCTCATCGGCCTGGGCCTGATCACGCTGGCGCTGCACCTGATCATGCAGAGCACGCACCCGCTGGTGGCCTCGCCGGTGGTGCGCACGCTGCTGGCCTCGCTGCCGCGCGAGGTGGTGCCGCAGCTGCTCATGGGCATGGTGCTGGCGGTGCTGTCCTACTCCAGCCTGGCCATCGTGCTGCTCACCGCCACGCTGGCGGCGCAGGGGCTGCTGGCGCCGCTGGTGGCGCTGGGCCTGGTGCTGGGCGCCAACCTCGGCAGCGGCGTGCTGGGCGTGCTCTCCACGCTGCGCGGCTCGGTGGCGACGCGGCGGCTGCCGGTGGGCAACCTGATGTTCAAGGTCGCGGGCTGCCTGATCGCGATGCCGCTGCTGCCGCAGATCCTTCCCTGGCTGCAGGCCAGCGCGCCCTCGGTGGCGCGCCAGGTGGTGCTGTTCCACCTGGGCTTCAACGTGGCGCTGGCGCTGCTGTTCGTGGGCGCCACGACGCTGCTGGCCCGCTGGCTGGAGCAGTGGCTCACCGAGCCGCCGGCACCGGCAGCGCCGGCGCGCCCGCAGCACCTGGACCCGATGGCGCTGGAGACGCCCTCGCTGGCCATCACCTGCGCCGCGCGCGAGGCGCTGCACCAGGCCGACATCGTGGAGACCATGCTGCGCGGCATCGAGCCCGTGCTGCGCCACGACGACCTGGCGCTGGCGCAGCAGCTGCGCAAGATGGACGACACGGTGGACGCGCTGTACTCGGCCATCAAGTTCTACCTCACGCAGATCTCGCGCGAGGCGCTGTCGGAGCGCGAGGGCCGGCGCTGGACCGACATCGTCTCCTTCACCATCAACATGGAGCAGATCGGCGACATCATCGAGCGCGTGCTGCAGGACATCGAGGACAAGAAGATCCGCAAGAAGCGCCGCCTCTCCGACGCCGGCATGGCCGAGATCGTGCACCTACACCAGCGCCTGCTGCAGAACCTGCGCCTCGGGATGAGCGTGTTCCTCGACGGCAACGTGCACGACGCGCAGAAGCTGCTGGAGGAGAAGGCGCGCTTCCGCGCCCTGGAACACGAGTACGCCGCCACGCACATCGTGCGGCTGCAGGCCAACACGCCCTACAGCATCGAGACCAGCAGCCTGCACCTGGACCTCATCAGCGACTTGAAGCGCATCAACTCGCACATCTGCTCCATCGCCTACCCGATCCTGGAGTCCGCCGGCGCGCTGGCCAACACGCGGCTGCGTCCCACGGCGGCGGCGGCGCTGCAGCAGGTGCCGCCGGTGCAGGACGTGCAGCAGCAGGGGTGAGGGAGAGGTTTTAAAGGCGTTGAGGCCGCAGTTGCGGCCTCAACGTGGTGCCTGCGCAGCCTCGATGGCGAGCGGCCTCAGCGCGCCGCGCGCCGCACCAGCGTGCTCTTGCCGAAGAGGCTCTGCACCATGTCCACGGCGACCTCGGCGGTGCGGTTGCGCACGTCCAGCGCTGGGTTGAGCTCCATCACGTCCAGCGAGGCCAGCCGGCCGGTGTCGGCGATCATCTCCATGCACAGCTGTGCCTCGCGGTAGGTGGGGCCGCCCATGACGGTGGTGCCCACGCCGGGGGCGAACGAGGGGTCGAGGAAATCGACGTCGAAGCTCACGTGCAGGTGCGTGTTGGCGTCCATCGTCGCCAGGGCCAGCTCCATGGTGTGGCGCATGCCCATCTCGTCGATGTAGCGCATGTCGAACACCTCCAGCCCGGCGTCGTACAGCAGCTGCTTCTCGCCGGCATCGACGCTGCGGATGCCGATCTGCTTGACCCACTTGGGGCTCACCGCCGGCACGTGGCCGCCGATCTCCACCAGCGGGCGGGGGCCGTAGCCGCACAGGCAGGCCACGGGCATGCCGTGGATGTTTCCGCTGGGCGTGATCTGGTCGGTGTTGAAGTCGGCATGCGCATCGAGCCAGAGCACGCGCAGCTTCTGGCCGCTGTCTCGGCAGTGGCGCGCCACGGCGCTGATGGAGCCCAGCCCCAGGCAGTGGTCGCCGCCCAGCAGGATCGGGAAGCGGCCCGTCTGCAGCTCCGCGTACACCGCCTCGTGCACCGCGTGGTTCCAGGCCAGCACTTCGTCGAAGTGGCGGTAGCCCTCCACCGGCGGCAGCCAGGGGTTGGCCGGGCCGGTGAGGTTGCCGCGGTCCACCACATCAAGGCCCATCTCGCCCAGCAGCGGGCCGATGCGCGCCACGCGCAGCGCCTCCGGGCCCATGCTGGCGCCGCGGGCGCTGGCGCCCACGTCGGTGGGAGCGCCGATGAGGCTGATGTTGCTGCGGTTCATGCGCGGCTCCTGCGTCGAACGGGTGACCATCGATGCTGGGCAGCCGCCGTGCCGGCTGCCTTTCATATCCCCGTTCGCGCCGAGCTTGCCGAAGGGCCCAGCCCGAACAGGGCGCCTTCTTCAGATGTCGTCGGCGAACTCGCCGGTCTGCGTCACGGGGGCGTCGAAGCCGTAGATCTCGGTCAGCCGTGCCCAGGCGTCCTCGGCAGTCTCGACGAAGTGGAACAGGTTCACGTCGTTGGGGCCGATCATGCCGGTCTCCACCAGCCAGTCGAAATTGATGAGCTTGGTCCAGAACTCGCGCCCGAACAGCAGCACCGGGCGCGGGCGCGACTTGCCGGTCTGGATCAGCGTCAGCACCTCGAACAGCTCGTCGAGCGTGCCGAAGCCGCCGGGGAAGCACACCAGCGCGATGCTGCGCATGAGGAAATGCATCTTGCGCAGCGCGAAATAGTGGAACTGGAAGCACAGCTCCGGCGTGATGTACGGGTTGGGCGCCTGCTCGTGCGGCAGCACGATGTTGAGCCCGATGCTCTTGCCGTCCACCTCGAAGGCGCCGCGGTTGCCCGCTTCCATGACGCCGGGGCCGCCGCCGGTGACGACGTAGATCGGCGTGTCGTGCGAGCGCGACTGCGTGGTCACCAGCGCCGCGAAACGCCGTGCCTCGTCGTAGAAGCGGCTCATGAGCACGCCCATCTCGGCGCGCCGCAGCGCCTGGGGCTCGCCCAGCTCGCGCGCGGCCTCCAGCCGCAGCTGCGCCTCCTCCGGCGGCAGCACGCGCGCGCTGCCGAAGATGACGATGGTCGACTCGATGCCTTGCTCGCGCTGCACCAATTCGGGCTTGAGCAGCTCCAGTTGCATGCGCACCGGGCGCAGCTGCTCGCGCAGCAGGAAGGCCGTGTCGGTGAAGGCCAGGCGGTAGGCGCTCTCGGGGCCGGCGTAGCGGGAGGCTTCAAGCTGCGACAGCGCTTCTTCCTCGGCCGTGGGGAAGTTGCGGGCGGTCAGGTCGGGGCGCTTTTCCATGCGATGTGTTTGATGTGGTGTTGTCGTGTCAGTGCGCCGCGCCGCGCGTGGCGCACACCGGGCACTGGGCGGAGCGTCCGATGCGGATCTCCGTCCACTCCATGCTGCGCGCGTCCAGCATCTGCAGCCGTCCGGCCAGAGAGCTGCCCACCCCGGCAAGCAACTTCAGGGCCTCGGCCGCCTGCATGCTGCCGATGATGCCCACCAGCGGCGCGAACACGCCCATGGTGGCGCAGCGCACCTCCTCCACGCCCGATTCCGGCGGGAACACGCAGGCGTAGCAGGGGGCCTCGGCATGGCGCGTGTCGTACACGGCGATCTGGCCGTCGAAGCCGATGGCCGCGCCCGACACCAGCGGCTTGCCGTGGCGCACGCAGGCGGCGTTGACGGCGTGGCGGGTGCGGAAGTTGTCGCTGCAGTCGAGCACCACGTCGGCGCCGCGCACGAGCTCGTCCAGCCGCGCCGCGTCGACCTTTTCCTGCAGCGTGACGACGCGCGTCTCCGGGTTCAGGGCGTGGATGCTGGCCGCGGCGGACAGCACCTTGGGCTGGCCCACGTGCGCCATGTCGTGCGCGATCTGGCGCTGCAGGTTGGTCACGTCCACCGTGTCGTGGTCCACCAGCGTGATCGTGCCCAGCCCCGCGGTGCCCAGGTACAGCGCCACCGGCGAGCCCAGGCCGCCGGCGCCGATCACCAGCGCCCGGCTGTCCAGCAGCTTCTGCTGGCCTTCCACGCCGAGTTCGTTGAGCAGGATGTGGCGCGAGTAGCGCAGGAGCTGGTCGTCGTTCATCGCGTCAGCATAGCCGCCGCCACAGAGCACAAAGCCCGCGCGGGGCGGGCTTTGCGAGGGCAGCGGCCAAGGGGGCCCAAGCGTGCCGGCTCAGTTGGTTTCGCTCTCAGGCTTGCGCTCGCTCATGGTCTTGCTGACCACCACCGGCTTGTTCTTCAGCCGGTTGAGCGCCTGCACGAGCTGGAAGTCCTCGGTGCTGCCGAACTCGGGCAGCGGCTTGGGCGGCTCGGCGCGCTTGGCCAGCTGCTCTTCGAGCTTCTGGCGCGCTTCCTCGCGGGCCTTCTCGCGCGCCTCGTCGCGCTTCTCCTCGCCCTGCACCAGGTGCTTGTCCAGGTCGGCCTCGCGCATGCGCAGCGCGGCGAAGACGTTGCCCTCGGCGGTCTCGTCCAGCCACACGTCGGGCACGATGCCCTTGGCCTGGATCGAGCGCCCGCTGGGGGTGTAGTAGCGCGCGGTGGTGAGCTTGAGCGCCGTGTCCTGCGTCAGCGGGCGCACCGTCTGCACCGAGCCCTTGCCGAAGGTCTGCGCGCCCATGATGACGGCGCGCTTGTGGTCCTGCAGCGCGCCGGCGACGATCTCGCTGGCCGAGGCCGAGCCCTCGTTGACCAGCACCACCATCGGCACCTTCTTGACGGCGTCGGGCAGCCGCTTGAGCGGATCGGCGCCGCCGCGGCGCTGGTAGAACTCCGGCGTGGCCTTGAAGGTGGCCTTGGAGTCGGGCAGCTGGCCGTTGGTGGAGACCACCACGACGTCCGAGGGCAGGAAGGCCGCAGAGATCGCCACGGCGCCTTCGAGCAGGCCGCCCGGGTCGTTGCGCAGGTCCAGCACCAGGCCCTTGAGGTTGGGCTCCTGCTTGTAGATCTCCTCGATCTTGCGCACGAAGTCTTCCACCGTGCGGTCCTGGAACTGGCTCACGCGCAGCCATGCGTAGCCGGGCTCCACCACCTTGGAGCGCACGCTCTGCACGCGGATCTCCTCGCGCGTGATCGTCACCGGGAAGGTGCGGCTCTCGGCCTTGCGGAACACCGTGAGCTGCACCTTGGTGCTGGGCTCGCCGCGCATGCGCTTGACGGCCTGGTCCATCGTCAGGCCCTTAACGGCGGTGTCGTCGATCTTGGTGATGAGGTCACCGGCCTTGAGCCCGGCGCGGAAGGCTGGCGATCCCTCGATGGGCGACACCACCTTGACCAGCCCGTCCTCCATGCCGATCTCGATGCCCACGCCCACGAAACGGCCGCTGGTGCCCTCGCGGAATTCCTTGAAACTCTTCTTGTCGAAATACTGGCTGTGCGGATCGAGCCCAGAAACCATGCCCGCGATGGCATCGGTCAGCAGCTTCTTCTCGTCCACCGCCTCGACGTAGTCGCTCTTGACGATGCCGAAGACGGCGGCAAGCTGCTGGAGCTCTTCCAGCGGCAGCGGCGCGGTCGCGTTGCGTGCCACCGCCTGCAGCTGCATCGTGGCGAGCGCGCCCGCCACGGCACCAATGGCTACGAGGCCGGCAACTTTCAATTTGGCACCCATGTGAACAGCTTTCCCGCGAGATGAAGTAGCCAGGGCAGTATACGTTTCGCCCCCCAGGGATTAGGGCGCGCAGGGCCATAAGTTGCGCGCTGCAGGCGACTTTCAAGGCAATTTCACGCCGGATGCCTGCAGAAGCTGCGTCCGGATGCCGACGCGGCGGCGCGTGCCCGGCTTGCCCGTGCTCAACTCGCCCGGCGCAGCGGCACGACGGCGTGCGCGGCGCCCGGCCAAGCCGGTTCGCCGAAGGTGCAGACGCGGTGCTTGCCGCCGCGCTTGGCGGCGTAGGAGGCGGCGTCGGCCGCCTGCAGCAGCGTAGGCGCATCGGCGCCGTGGCGCGGGAACATGGCCAATCCGATGGACGCCCCCAGCCGCGCCTCGGCGCCGCCGGGCAGCGCCAGCGGGGCTTCCACGGCGCGCAGCAGGCGCTGCGCCACCAGGCGTGCGCCGGCCGCGTCCCGTGGTGCCTGCAGCGCGAGCACGAACTCGTCGCCGCCGGTGCGGGTGACCAGCCCGTGCTCGCCTACCGTCTCCTGCAGCCGAGCCACGATGGTGCGCAGCGCCGCGTCGCCGGCGCCATGGCCGTGGCGGTCGTTGACGGCCTTGAAGCCGTCCAGGTCCAGCGCCAGCAGGGCCAGCGGCTGCTGCTCCTGGCGTGCCTGGTCCAGCCGGTGTGCCAGGTGCAGGTCCAGTCCGCGGCGGTTGTAGGCACCGGTGAGCGGATCGCGCAGCAGCGCCTGCTCCAGCGCCGCCTCCGCGTGCAGCCCAGCCTGCACCAGCACCTGGGTACGCCGCTGCAGCAGCAGCACGCCGGCGAAACCCAGCACCAGCGTGGCGCCGAGCATCAGCTGGAGTTGCAGACCGCGCGCGCGCCAGGCCTCCTCGTGGCGGCGCAGCGTGGCGAACTCGGCCTCCTCGGCCTGCAACAGCAGCCTGCGCATCTGGCCGATCGCAGGCAGCGGCAGCGGCGCCGTGGATGGGCCGCCGTCCAGCGCCTGGCGCAGCAGCGGGAGCAGGGTCTGGTCCCACTCGGTGACGCGCTCGAACAGTGCCTGCTGTGCCGGTTCCGTGGCTTGCGCCCGCAGCCCCGCGGCGCTGAGGCAGGGCGGGGCACAGCGCAGGTATTGGCGCAGCAGCACGTCGTTGTTGGTGGTCTGGTAGACGCGCAGCGCGTCCTCGATGTCGAGCAGCCGCTCGCGCAACTGGTGGATGTCGGCCACCAGCGCCTGCGTGCGCCGCTGCGCCGCGAGCTCCCGCATCGACTCCCAGCCTTGCACCACGCTCAGCAGCGCCAACAGCAGGAACATCCCACCCAGGCACAGCAACTTGAGCCTTTGCAGGCGCTGGAAGGGCTGGAACGCGCTGGGCCGCGCCGTCGGGACGGCGCTGTCGCAGGACGGGTCGAGTGAAGGAGGCATCGCCACCTTCATCGGTCCGGTCAGGTGAACGTGAAGTAAGCGGTTGTTGCCGAGGGTTGCATCAGGTTTGCAACCGAGCCCGTTGCGGGCCGTGGGCTGGAGAAGAGGGCTGGTCCCGCCGACAGGAATCGAACCTGTATTTGCCGCTTAGGAGGCGGCCGTTCTATCCATTGAACTACGGCGAGCGGACAGCGGCGCGCATTCTCGCACGGCTTCAAACGGGGTCCGGGCGCGGCGGGCCTGGCCCGGCTCAGTTCCAGCGCCAGCTCCACAGCACGTCCACCGAGTTCTGCTCGCCGGACTGGCCGCGCAGCGTCAGCCGGCGTCCCAGCCGGTAGATCAGCTGCCACGTGCCCAGCGCGCTGCCGATGCCGCGTTCGTAGCCCAGGTACCAGCGCTGCGACAGCTGCCGCCCCAGCGTCACCACCGTCTGCTGCACCTCGCCGCTGCTGCGCTGGCTCAGCGCCACTTCGTCCAGGCCCAGGCTGCGGAATAGCTTGCTCCCCGGCATCGCGCCACCGCCCTGGCCGGCCAGCAGCGCCAGCGCGGCCCGCTGCAGCAGCGCGGTGTCGGCACGGCCCAGCGTGTCCGGCGCGCGGCCCGTCACCAGCCACGACAGCTTCTCCATCTCCGCCAGCTCGGGCTCGCTGTACAGCCGCACCCGCGGGTTCTGCGCCGTGCCCACGATCTGCACGCCCACCCGCACCTCGTCCAGGCGCGGCCGGATCGCCAGGATGTCCAGCCGCGGGTTCAACAGCGCGCCGGTGAAGACGATCTCCCCGCGCTCGATCTCCAGGTCCTGCCCGTACGCGACGTAGCGCCCCTGCAGCGTGCGCACCGTGCCGCGCACCTCCGGCTGCCCACCCGGCGTGCTCAGCGCCAGCTCGCCGCCCAGCCGCGTGTCGACGCCCTGGCCGCGCAGCCGCAGGCGCTGCCCCAGGTCCAGGCGCAGGTCCACGCGCGCGTTGCGCAGCAGCGCCGAGGGCTCGTCCGGCCCGGGCGCCTGTGCACTCGCACCCGGGCGGTTCAGCACCGTCACGTCCTCGTCCAGCGACGGTGCCTCGGTGCGGCTGATGTCGATGAATCCCTCGTCCCCCGCCAGCCGACCGTCGAGCTCCAGCCGCTGCGCCTGCAGCGCCAGCGCCGCTTGGCCGCTGACGCTGAGCTGCCGGTCGAAGCGTCCCAGCACCCGGAAGCGGTCCAGCCTCAGCTGCAGCGCCGCGCTGGGGGCCGCGCCGAAGCGCGCCCCGCCGGTGGCCTCCAGCACGCCCTCGCCGGCGCGCAAGGTGAAGCGTTCGATGCGCGCGTCCTCGCCGCGCAGCGCCATGGCGACCTCGCCGTCGCGCAGCTCCACGCCCTGCAGCAGGTTGCGCAGCGCCAGTCGCGAGGCGTCCAGCCGGCCCGTGATCTCCGGTGCCCCGAAGCGCCCGCCCAGCCCGGCCGAGGCATGCAGCCGTCCGCCCAGGCGCCAGCCTGGCGGCACCCACGGCGCCCACACGCCCAGGTCGTCCACGCGCAGTTCCAGCACGCCCTGCATCGGGTCCTGCGGGTCGGGCCAGGGCACGCCCGGACGGCTCTGGACCACCTGCGCGCCGGCCAGCACGCCGAAGTGGCGCGCCGCCATCGCCTGCGTGAAGGTCCATCGTCCCTCCTGCACCTGCAGCGCCAGGCGCAGCTCGCTCAGGCCGAAGGCCTGCACGCCGCCGATTTCGTCGCTGCGCTGCAGGTCGCCGCGCCGCCGCTCCACGACGATCTCGCTGCCCTGCGCGTCGGCGCTGTCGAAGCGCAGCTGGCCGCCCACCTCCAGGTCGCCGCCCCAGCCGAAGTCCGGCTGCAGCCGCTGCAGCCAGGGCGCCACGCGCAGCGCCTGCAGCTCGGCCTGCGCCCGCAGCCGCGGCAGCGCATTGGGCGTGGCGGGTGCGCTCCAGTCCAGCTGCGTCCAGCGCAGCGCCATGCCCAGCATCTCCACACCGCCGGGCGCGAGCGACACGCCGCGCAGCGCCGGGTCGAAGCTGAGCTGCGCCTGTACCGGCGTGGTGCTCAGCCAGGGCGTGCCCCGGCCGCCGCGCGCACGGGCCTGCAGCGTCTGCAGCTGCAGGTTCCAGCGTCCGGCCATGTCGCCCTGCCAGGCACCGCTGCCGCGCAGCGTGAGCTCGGTGCCGCTGGAGGGGCCGATGAGGCCGTCGGCCCAGGCCGGGGGGCGCAGCGGGCTGGAGGCGTCCAGCTCGACCTGGTGCGCCGACCAGCGCCCCTGGAGCTGCGCGCGCAGCCACTCCAGCCGCGCGGCGC
>JAEYPG010000385.1 GCA_023410975.1 Pseudomonadota bacterium | reverse complement strand
CGGCACCTGCCGCGCCAAGGTGGTGGAGGGCGAGGTGCGCATGGAGCGCAACTTCGCGCTGGACAGGAACGAGGTCGCGGCCGGCTTCATCCTCACCTGCCAGGCGCACCCGCTCACCGAGCGCGTGGTCCTGTCCTTTGACGAGAGGTAAAGCCGCATGGCCCGTGGACGTGCCGCCAACTACGACGACCAGCGCGAGATGATCCTGGCGCGGGCGGCGGAGCTGTTTGCCTGCAGCGGCTATCCCGCCACCTCGATGAACCAGGTGGCCGAGGCCGCGGGCCTGTCCAAGGCCACGCTCTACCACTACTACCGCGACAAATACAGCCTGCTGGTGGAGATCACCGAGGGCCACGTGGCGCGGCTGGTGGCGATGGTGGAGGCGGTGCAGGCGCAGGACCTGGGCGCCGAGCAGCGCGTGCGGGAGATGGTGGTGCGCATCCTGGGCGAGTACGCGCACGCGCAACATGCGCACCGCGTGCTCACGGACGACGTGCGCTTCCTGCACCCCGAGGACAGCGAGCGCATCCTCGACATGCAGCGCCGCGTCACGGGCGGTTTCGCGGACGCGATCGCCCAGTGGCAGCCCGGCCAGCAGGCGGCCGGGCTTGTAAAACCCATCACCATGCTGCTGTTCGGCATGATCAACTGGATGTTCACGTGGCTGCGGCCCGATGGCGACCTGTCCTACGAGGACATGGCCGGCATCGTGGCGGACCTCCTCGTCGGCGGCGTGCCGGCAGTGCGGCCGCCCCGGCACGTGACCATCGACAAGAGCACCAACACAGCCCCGCGCCGGCGCAGCCCGCTGCGCGCGGAGGCCACATCCACCGAAGGAGACGACGCATGAACAAGACTTTCAAGCTGGTTGCCGCCGCAGCGGCGCTGCTGGCCGCCACGCTGGCGCAGGCCGACATCAACGTCGGCGTGACGCTCTCGGCCACGGGGCCGGCGGCTTCGCTGGGCATCCCGGAGAAGAACACGGTGGCCCTGATGCCCAAGACCATCGCCGGGCAGAAGGTCAACTACATCGTGCTCGACGACGCCAGCGACACCACCGCGGCCGTCTCCAACACGCGCAAGCTCGTGAGCGAGCACAAGGTGGACGTGATCCTGGGCTCCACCACCACGCCCAACTCGCTGGCCATGATCGACGTGGCGGCCGAGGCGCAGACGCCCATGATCTCCATGGCCGCGTCGGCGCGCATCATCGAGCCCATGGACGCCAAGCGGAAATGGGTGTTCAAGACGCCGCAGAACGACATCATGATGTCGCTGGCCATTGCCGAGCACATGGCCGCCGCGGGCGTGCAGAACGTGGCCTTCATCGGCTTCTCCGACGCCTACGGCGAGGGCTGGTACCAGGAGTTCGCCAAGGCTGCGGCGCTCAAGAAGCTCAAGATCGTGGCCAACGAGCGTTACGCGCGCACCGACACCTCCGTCACCGGCCAGTCGCTCAAGATCATGTCCGCCAAGCCCGATGCGGTGCTCATCGCCGGCTCGGGCACGCCCGCGGCGCTGCCGCAGAAGACGCTCAAGGAGCGCGGCTTCAACGGCAAGATCTACCAGACGCACGGGGTGGCCAACTCGGACTTCCTGCGCGTGGGCGGCAAGGACGTGGAAGGCACGCTGCTGCCCGCCGGCCCGGTGCTCGTGGCGGACCAGCTGCCGGCCTCGCACCCGGTGAAGAAGAGCGCGCAGGCCTACGTCGCCGCCTACGAGGCCGCGCACGGCAAGGGCAGCGTCTCCACCTTCGGCGCGCATGCCTGGGATGCCGGCCTGCTGATGAGCTCGGCCGTGCCCGCGGCGCTGAAGAAGGCGCAGCCCGGCACGCCGGAGTTCCGCGCCGCGCTGCGCGACGCGCTGGAGGCCACCAAGGAAGTGGCTGGCGCGCACGGCATCTTCACCATGTCGGCCAACGACCACCTGGGCCTGGACCAGCGCGCGCGCGTGATGGTCAAGATCGAGAACGGCGCCTGGAAGTACCAGTCCAGCGCGCAGCCTTGAAGCAGTAAGGCATTAGGCATCTCCAGGCGGCTGGAGCGTATGCCAACCACTTCGTCACTCCCGCGCAGGCGGGAATCCAGGCGGTCCCCAAGCCGGCCAGGGCCGAACCAGTCGGCGTGCCGGTGCTTGGGGTTCTTTCTGCCTGCCTTGGCGCTCACGCTCCGGCGTGGGGCCGTCTGGCTGCCCGCCTGCGCGGGCATGACGAAGTAGAGGGCCAAGCGCTGGTGCTTGCGGCCTGACGCTGATGAAGCGGTAGTACCCCTCCCGGGAAGTCGAACCTCATGGACCTACAAATCGCCCTCTTGCTGGGGCAGGACGGCATCGTCAACGGCGCCGTCTACGGACTCATGGCGCTGGCGCTGGTGCTGGTGTTCTCGGTCACGCGCGTGATCTTCATCCCGCAAGGCGAGTTCGTCGCCTTCGCGGCGCTGTCGATGGCGATGCTGCAGAACGGCCGCGCGCCGGCGAGCCTGTGGCTGCTGCTGGCGCTGGCGGTTGCCGTGCTGGCGCTGGAAGCCTGGCGCTCGCAGCGTGGTGCCACGGTGGACTGGAAGTCCACGCTGTTCTGGTGCGTGCTGTGCCCGGCCGGCGCCGCGGCGATGGTGGCGCTGCGGCCGCAGTCCCAGGCGCTGCAGGCTGCCGCCACGCTGCTGCTGATCACGCCGCTGGGCCCGCTGCTGTACCGCCTGGCCTTCCGCCCGCTGGCGCGCGCCAGCGTGCTGATGCTGCTGATCGTCTCGGTGGCGTTGCACGGCGTGCTGGTGGGCCTGGGGCTCTTGTTCTTCGGCGCCGAGGGCTCGCGCACCAACGCGTTCTCCGAGCTGCGGCTGGACGTGGGGGGCCTGAGCATCACGGGCCAGTCGCTGGTGGTGGTGTTCACCACGCTGGCGCTGGTGGTGGCCATGTTCGTGTTCTTCGAGCGTTCCATCGTGGGCAAGGCGCTGCGCGCCACGGCCATGAACCGCGTCGGCGCGCGGCTCATGGGCATTCCCACCGAGCTCTCGGGCGACGTGTGCTTCGCCTTCGCCGCGCTCATCGGCGCGGTGGCGGGGCTGCTCGTGGCGCCGATCACCACGGTCTACTACGACACGGGCTTCCTCATCGGCCTCAAGGGCTTCGTCGCGGCGATCGTGGGCGGCTTGGCGAGCTACCCGCTGGCGCTGGCCGGCGCGCTGCTCGTGGGGCAGCTGGAGTCCTTCGCCTCGTTCTGGTCCAGCGCCTTCAAGGAGGTGCTGGTGTTCACGCTGATCATTCCGGTGCTGTGGTGGCGCAGCCTGCGCAGCCACCATGTGGAGGAGGACGAATGAGCACGTCCCACACCGTTTCCGACGCCGTGCCCGCCGCCAAGAAGGTGGAGGGCGCAACCCCCTCAGCTGCCGTGACGGCAGCCCGTGGAGGCATCACGCCCCGCCACCTGGTGCTGGCCGCGGTGCTGCTGCTGCTGGCCGCCTGGGGCTTCCTGCCCGAGTTCAGCGTCACGCTGCTGAACTACATCGGGCTGTACGCGCTGGTGGCGCTGGGGCTGGTGATGCTCACCGGCGTGGGCGGCATGACCAGCTTCGGCCAGGCCGCCTTCGTGGGCGTGGGTGCCTACGCCACGGCCTGGGCCTGCACCTCGCCCGACGCGGCGGCGCTGTTCGGCGTGCTGCCGCCGGCGCTGCTGCCCTGGGCCGGGCTGGTTCTGGGGCTGGTGCTGACCTTCGCGGTGGCCTGGTTCCTGGGCTCCATCACCCTGAAGCTTTCGGGCCACTACCTGCCGCTGTGCACCATCGCCTGGGGCCTGAGCCTGTACTTCCTGTTCGGCAACCTGGAGTTCCTCGGCGGGCACACCGGCATCGCCGGCGTGCCGCCGCTGGTGGTGGCGGGCTTCTCGCTGGCCTCGCCGCGGGTGCTGGGGCTGCTGATCTGGGCCGTGGTGCTGCTGGGACTGTGGGCGCTGCACAACCTGCTGGATTCGCGCGAGGGCCGTGCCATCCGCTCGCTCAAGGGCGGGCGCGTGATGGCCGAGTCCATGGGCGTGGACACCGGGCGCCAGCGCATCAAGCTGTTCGTGCTGGCCGCGCTGCTGGCGGCCGTCTCGGGCTGGCTGTACGCGCACCTGCAGCGCTTCGTGAACCCCACGCCGTTCAGCCTGCACATCGGCGTGGAGTACCTGTTCATGGCCGTGGTGGGCGGCGCCGGGCATTTGTGGGGCGCGGTGCTGGGCGCGGCGCTGATCACGCTGCTCAAGGAGCAGCTGCAGGACTGGCTGCCGCGCCTGCTGGGCAGCAGCGGCAACTTCGAGGTCATCGTCTTCGGGCTGCTGATGCTGTTCGTGCTGCAGCGCTTCGCCGACGGCCTGTGGCCGCAGTTCGCGGGCTGGACGCGGCGCTGGCTCCGCCCCACGCCGGTGAAGCTGCCCGCCGCCGCGCCGCTGCCGCAGCGGGCGCTGCCGCAGCGCGGCCAGGTGGTGCTGGAGGCCAGCGAGGTCACCAAGCGCTTCGGCGGCCTGGTGGCCAACAACGCGGTGAACCTGCACGTGCGGGCGGGCGAGATCCTGGCGCTCATCGGCCCCAACGGCGCGGGCAAGAGCACCTTCTTCAACATGATCTCGGGCGTGGACGATCCCACCAGCGGCGAGGTGCGGCTGATGGGCCAGGCCATGACAGGCAAGCCTTCGCGCGCCTTCGCGGCGCTGGGCCTCTCGCGCAGCTTCCAGCACGTGCGGCTGCTGGGGCAGCGCACGGTGCTGGAGAACGTGGCCGTGGGCGCGCACCTGCGCGCCAGGCG
>JAEYPG010000409.1 GCA_023410975.1 Pseudomonadota bacterium | reverse complement strand
CCGCCGCGCTGTTGTTGCTGCTGGGCGCCGCCGCGCTGCCCGCGCTGGCGCAGCAGCAAGGCGGCGCCGGCACGCTGCCGCTGCTCGTGGGCCAGGGCGCGGGCGGCACCAGCTACTCGGTGCCGGTGCAGACGCTGCTGTTCTTCACCGCGCTGAGCTTCCTGCCGGCGATGCTGCTGCTGATGACGTCCTTCACCCGCATCGTCATCGTGCTGGGCCTGCTGCGCCAGGCCATGGGCACGCAGACCACGCCGCCCAACCAAGTCATCGTGGCGCTGAGCCTGTTCCTGACCTTCTTCGTCATGGGCCCGACGCTGGACCGCATCTACGAGCAGGCCTGGCAGCCCTACGCCGCCGGACAGATCACGCCCGAGCAGGCGCTGGAGCGCGGCCAGGAGCCGCTGCGCGCCTTCATGCTCAAGCAGACGCGCCAGAGCGACGTGCAGATGTTCTCCCGCATGGCGCGGCTGCCGGAGCAGACCACGCCGGCGCAGCTGCCGTTCAAGGTGCTGGTGCCGGCCTTCGTCACCAGCGAGCTCAAGAGCGCGTTCCAGATCGGCTTCCTGGTGTTCATTCCCTTCCTGATCATCGACATGGTCGTGGCCAGCGTGCTCATGAGCCTGGGGATGATGATGCTCAGCCCGGTGCTGGTGGCGCTGCCCTTCAAGCTCATGCTGTTCGTGCTGGCCGACGGATGGAACCTGCTGCTGGGCTCGCTGGCGGCCTCGTTCGCGCAATGACTTCCCGTTCGCCCCGAGCCTGCCGAGGGTCCTGGGGCGAACGGAACGAACCTCTTATTGAGAACTCAACGATGGACGCGACACAGGTCTTCACGGTCGGGCAGCAGGCCCTTTACACGCTGCTGCTGGTGTGCGCGCCGCTCCTGCTGGTGATCCTGGGCGTGGGCATCGTGGTGAGCGTGCTGCAGGCGGCCACGCAGATCAACGAGCCCACGCTGTCCTTCGTGCCCAAGATCGTCGCGGCGGTGGCGGTGCTGGCCATCGCGGGCCCGTGGATGATGACGACGCTGGTGGAGTTCCTGCAGCGCACGCTGCAGTCGATTCCGCAGGCGGTTGGCTAGCCTTCCGTTCGCCCTGAGCCTGTCGAAGGGCCTGCAGCCCGGCCAGGACACGGGGCTTCGACAAGCTCAGCCCGAACGGCTTTTCCACCGCCCATGATCACCTTCACCGAAGCCCAGCTGCTGGCGTGGCTGTCGCCGCTGCTGTGGCCGCTGCTGCGCGCGCTGGCGCTGCTGTCGGCCATGCCGGTGCTGGGCACGCGCATGGTGCCCGTGCGCGTGCGCGTCGGCCTGGCGCTGCTGCTGGCGCTGGCGATGCAGGCGGTGCTTCCGCCCATGCCCGTGGTCGCGCTGGACAGCCCGGCGGCCTTCGCGCTGGTGGCGCAGCAGCTGGTGGTGGGCGTGACGCTGGGCCTGGCCGCGCGCATGGTGTTCGCGGCGGTGGAGTTCGCCGGCGAGGTGATGGGCCTGCAGATGGGGCTGAACTACGCGGGCTTCTTCGACCCGGCCAGCGCCTCGCAGGGCACGGTCACGGGACGGCTGTTCGGCACCCTGGCGGCGTGGCTCTACATCGTGGTCAATGGCCACCTGGTGGTGCTGGCAGCGCTGGTGCACAGCTTCGACACCTTCCCGGTGAGCACGCGGCCGCTGGCGGTGCTGCAACAGCTGCAGCCGCAAACCTGGGGCGCGGAGATCTTCACGCTGGGGCTGTGGCTGGCGCTGCCGCTGATCACGATGCTGCTGTTCGTCAACCTGGTGCTGGGCGTGATCTCGCGCGTGGCCTCGCAGATGAACGTGTTCGCGGTGGGCTTCCCGATCACGCTGGGCGTGGGGCTGCTGGGCATCCTGGCGACGCTGCCGCTGCTGGAGCAGCCCTTCGTGGCGGCGCTGGAGCGCATGCTCTCGCACTTCCAATAAGGGCAGCCCCCGCGCGGTCGGCACCTCGGCAAGCCGCGTTCCACCCTGCCCCCCGGCGGCGCGCCCCCGCTGCAGCCGCCCCCCGGAGGGACGCGCCGCCACGCGCCGGTGCCTAGATTTGCGTCCAGTTCGGTATGCAACGACGACTTCAGCAGCTCGAAGCCGCCGGACGCCTCCCAACCGCCCGTCTACACACCGAGGTCGCTCCATGAACGCTGTCTCCGCCGCCACCCTGACCGCCGCCGGCCTGGCCGCCCTGGCCAGCACTTCGCTGGCGCAGGCGCAGGCGCTGTCCCTGTCCTCCGGTGCGCAGGCGCAGGCGGCCGAGCTCAGCGATGCGGAGCTGGTCGGCGCCCGGTCGCCGATGCCCAAGCTCAGCTTCCTGCCGGCTTCCGCCTTCGACTACAACGCCGCCGCCGCCGCGGCCCAGGAGCGCGCCGTGGTGCTGAACCTGCCGGCCAAGCGACCCGTGGCCGACGCGCGCGGCCTGGTGACCCAGCGCCAGATCAGCACCGCAGCGCTGGCGCTGGCGCCGCAGGGCGAGGAGGTGACGCCCCGGGCGGTGGGCACCGGCAAGATTCCCTTCACCTCCACCCGCACCTACCCGCGCCAGCAGGACCGCACCTATCCCAGCAGCGCCGTGGGCAAGCTGTTCTTCAAGGACGGCGCGGGCAACGCCTACATCTGCACGGCCTCGGTGCTGCGCCCGGGCCTGGTGCTCACCGCCGGCCACTGCGTGCACAAGGGCAGCGGCGGCGTCGGGGGCTTCTACAACAGCTTCACCTTCGTGCCCGGCTACAGCCGCGTCGGCGCCACCGAGACGCGCCCCTTCGGCACCTGGAGCAACTGGGCCCACGTGACCACCACCACCGCCTGGGCCACCGGCGGCGGCTCGGTGCCCAACGTCGGCGACTGGGCGCTGCTGGTGTTCAACACCGACGGCGCGGGCAGGCGCGTGGGCGACTACACCGGCACCCTGGGCCTGCAGTACCCGGCCCTGATCGGACGCCACATGACGGTGCTGGGCTATCCCGCCAACCTCGACGGCGGCACGCAGATGCACCGGGTGGACAGCATGGTCAACGACGGCGGCACCAACAACGGACTCTGGGGCTCGGACATGACCGGCGGCTCCAGCGGCGGCCCGGTGGTGCTGAACTTCCGCCAGGACTACGCGGGCCTGTCAGGCTCGACGCAGGACAACGCCGCCAACCGCGTCACCAGCGTGGTGTCCTGGGGCTACACCTCGGCGGGGCCGCAGGTGCAGGGCGGCTCGCAGTTCAACGCCGACTTCGCCAACCTCTACAAGACGGCCTGCGGCAAGTACGCCTGGGCCTGTTGAGCGCGGCCCGGGGCGCTGGGCCTGCCACCACGCACAGCCAGGAGGGGAGACCGGGGCGGCCCGCGCGGCCGCCCCTTTTTTCACTGTCCCACCAGCCCGTTGCGGATGGCGTAGACGGTGAGCTCGGAGTTGTTGGACAGGCCCAGCTTCTCCAGCACGCGGGCGCGGTACACGCTCACGGTCTTGGGGCTGAGCATGAGCTCCTCGGCGATGTCCGACAGCCGCTTGCCCGAGGCGATCATCACCAGCGTCTGCAGCTCGCGGTCGGAAAGCTTCTCGTGCGCCTGCTCCGCCGCCGGGGTGGTCAGGCTCTCGATGAGCATGTGCGCGATCTCGGGCGTGACGTTCTTGCGCCCCTGCGCCACGGTGCGCACCGCCTGCACGATCTGCTGCGGGTCGCCGCCCTTGTTGACGTAGCCGTAGGCGCCGGCGCGCAGCGCGCGGATGGCGTACTGGTCCTCGGGATACATGCTCACGATGAGCACGCGCACCGGGCTGCCCTCGTCCTTGAGCGCGTGCAGCACGTCCAGGCCGCTGCGCCCGGGCAGGTTGATGTCGAGCACCAGCACGTCGCAGGACATGTTGCGCATGAGGGCACGCAGCTCGCCGTAGTCGGCGGCCTCGCCCACGACCTCGATGTCGGGCGAGTCGGAGAGCGTGTCGCGGATGCCGCGCCGGATCAGCGCGTGGTCGTCGCAAAGAATCACCTTGATCATGAGGTTCCCCAGGCCGCGGCCTCGGACGCGGCATCGCCGCCCTCGGCGGCCAGTGGAATGGACAGGATGAGCGTGGTACCCCCACCCGGGCGGCTGCTGAGGTCGATCCAGCCGCCCACGGTGCCGGCGCGCTCGCGCAGTCCGCGAATGCCAAAGCTCTGCGCCTTGGCCAGGTCCTCCCGGCTCAGGCCGCGGCCGTCGTCGCTGATCTCCAGCGACAGCACGCCCGCGCCCAGCGACAGCTCCACCACCACATGCCGGGCTTGGGCATGCTTGAGGATGTTGGTCAGCGCCTCCTGCGCCGTGCGGTAGGCCACCAGCGGCACGCCCGCGGGCAGCTGCAGGCTGTCGTGGCTGGTGCGCAGCACGCAGTCGACGCCACTGCGGCGGCGGAAGCTCTGCGTCATCCACTGCAGCGCCGCCACCAGGCCCTGCTCCAGGATGGCCGGGCGCAGGTTCTGCATGATCCGCTTGCTGGCCTCGATGGCATGGGTGAGGCTCTCGCGCGCGGCGTGCAGGTGCTGCTGCGCCTCGGGGTAGGCGTTGTGGCGTTCCAGCCACGCCAGCTCGAAGCGCAGCGCCGTGAGCGAGCCGCCCACGTCGTCGTGGATCTCGCGCGCGATGGCCACGCGCTCGGCCTCCACGCTGGCCTGCAGGTGCTGCGCCAGCTCGCGCAGCTGCTGCTGCGACTGCGCCAGCCGCTCGTCGGCGTCGCGCTTGGCGCGGCGCATCTCGGCGGCCTCGATGGCGTTGTCCACCGCCGGCGCCAGCCGAGCCAGGTTGTTCTTGAGCAGGTAGTCGCTGGCGCCGTGGCGCATGGCCTGCACCGCCACGTCCTCGCCGATGGCCCCCGACACCAGGATGAACGGCAGCACCAGGCCGCTCTCCTTGAGGATCTCCAGCGCCTGCAGCCCCGTGAAGCCGTCGGGCAGGTTGAAGTCCGACAGCACCACGTCCCAGGGCTGCCCGTGCAGCGCGCGCCGGTAGTCGGCCTCGGTCTCCACGCGCAGCGTCTGCACCTGCTGTCCGCCGAGGCGCAGGTGCGCCAGCGCCAGCTCGTGGTCGAGCTCGGCGTCTTCGATATGCAGCACGCGCAGGGATCGGGAAGTCATGCGGGCAAGTATCGCAGCCCGTAAGGGTGGAATTGGACCGGCTTGCACCTTGTCATCCGGACACCGGAGAGCCGGGCGCGGCCCAAGAATCGCAGCGGCCGGGACCTGCCCTACCCGGCCGCACCGTGAATTTGGACGCGGTGCGCGCCAACGCTTGGGGCATTGCTCGCATTTGCCGGGCTAAACCGCCTCAAGTCGAGTGCCCGCGCGCCGATAGACCGTCCAGCCTGCCCTGGAGAAACAACGCATGCCTTCGATTCTTGCCGTCGACGACTCGACCTCGATGCGCCAGATGGTGTCCTTCACGCTGAAGAACGCCGGCTTCCACGTGGTCGAAGCGGTCGACGGTATGGACGCTTGGGAGAAAGCCGACAGCCGCGACTTCGATCTGGTGATCACCGACCAGAACATGCCGCGCATGGATGGCATCACGCTGACCCGCAAGCTGCGCGGGCATCCCAAGTTCGCCCGCACGCCCATCCTGATCCTCACCACCGAGTCCAGCGACGAGATGAAGCAGGCCGGCCGCTCCGCCGGCGCTACCGGCTGGATGGTGAAGCCC
>JAEYPG010000339.1 GCA_023410975.1 Pseudomonadota bacterium | reverse complement strand
CCATGTTGTGGGGTTGGCCGGTGCCAACAGGAATCGCCGTTCCGGGACTCATCGTCCCCGTCAGCCAATACCCACAACCCCTTGGCAGCGACCGTTACAAATTCCCCGGACAGCAGTGCGCGAAGGCAGGCATTCCCTTGATCAGGTCGCTGTTCTTGACAGGCGCGGGCAGCACGGCACGCCGCCACATCCGCGCAGCGTAGGCGGAGGCCGGCAAGCCCAGGGTCAGCGGGCCCAGCCGGGCAGCCTCGGGACGAGGGTGTTCAGCCGGGTCACGTCTGGACCTTTCTCGACGGCACCCGGCGGTGGTGCTTGCAACGAAGGAAAAGCTGGATCGGCGCCATGCCGGGCTCAGCGGCGGCGATCCGCGCTGGGGACGGCCCGTGCCGGGAACGCTCCCATGCGGACGTGGTGCATCCGGCCGCGGCGCCCCAGGCGAGCGCCCCTCCCCCGGACATCGCCTTGGTCCCTGCGCGCTCTTCCCGGTCCGGCCGGGACGCTGATGGGGTCTGGGCTTGCTGCTCCGGCGCTCATCGGCCAGCGGCCCTGCGGGCAGCGATGGCTCCACCGGCATCACGCGCGCAGCTTCGGGCGCCAGTTCTTCCGGTTCGATGGGCTCCGGGTCGGGTTCGGGCTCCTCGGCTTCCGGCGGCAGCTCACGCTGAGCCCCAATGTGTCGGTGCTTGGGCGGGGTTGCGGGGCCCCGCCCTCTTTTTTTGCGGCAGCGCTGGAGCCGGTCCCCGGGCCCATGCTGGCCGGCACCGTGGCATCAGGGGCCGCCGGTGGCGCCCGGCTGCACAGGCGCCGCCACGCGGTGGCAGGTGCCGGGCAGCTTGCGGTAGAGCGCCCAGGGACCGGAGGTAGTGACCAGCTCGATGTCGCAGGGCATGCCCAGGAAGCGCGGGAACTGGCGCTTCTCGTAGCGCATCACGAAATAGTCGTAATGCTCGCCGCGGTGCCGCGCCCAATCGAAGCGGTAGGGCCGCCATTCGAAAGGCAGCTGCACCACGGCTTCGCCCGGCTTGAAGCGCACGATCTGCGGCAGCATCTGGGCGAAATTCGAATCGACGAAACCGCGTTTCTCGGCCTGGTACCAGCACGCGAAATGCAGGTAGGCATACGGATTGGCAGCCGCGTGGCTGCGCTTGTCCAGCATCATCGACAACACCCGCTGCTGCGGCGGCACGGCGTCCATGATCGCCTTGAAATCCTGGCTTTCCTTGTCGAACTCGTGAAACTGCCACGCCCGCACGGCCGTCATCGACATGAAAATCAAGGGCACCGAGATCAGCGTGAATTTTGCCCACCCGGCCGGCACCGTGGAGGCCCGATCCGCCGGGACGAACATCAGCACGTAGAAAGGCAATAGGAACAACGCGAAGCGCTCATAAATGAACGCCGTCTTCATCGCCATGTGAGGTCCCGTGAAACCGATCAGGGCGATCACGGCGAATGGAATCACCCGGCGCAGCGTGAGCCGCAACCGCATGCCCAGCAGGAAGGGCGCCAAGTAAAACAGGATGAAGCCAAAGCTGCTCAGCAGATAACCGGGCCGGTCGCGGGCCGCCAGCGCCACGTCCCATTGGAATCGGAAAAAGCGCACGAAGCGCCGCGGCGTCCAGTCCCACACCAGAGGCTTTGCTTCGGTGTACTGGGCGGAAGCCACCTCCGTGGCGAAATGGTAATAAACCACGGCCAGCAGCCCCAGCAAGGCGTAAGGCAGCAGCCTGATCAAAGCCTGGCGCCGGCTGGGAATATCCAGTGCCGCATAGCAAAAGCCGATACCCACGCAGGCCACGAACACCAGGCCATGCGAAAAGAACAGCAGCACGCCCCAGGCCAGCAGTTGCAGCGAGCGCTTGGCATTCGCCTCCTGCGCGAAATCCAGCGCCTTGAGAATGAACAAAATGCCGATGGGCGCCGCCAGCAGGAAAGTGAGAAAACCCCATTTGAAGGCGAAGCCGAAGAAGCCGGGCAGCACCAGCCAGTCCAGCAGCGCCGGTGCCCCGAAGCGCCGCCGCAGCGCCGAGGCGGCCCAGAAGAAGGCCAGCACCGACAGCGACAGCACCAGCTTCACCGCCGTGGCAATGGGCATGAGCTGCGCCAGCAGCGCGATCAGCCCGTAGCCGATCAGGTAGGGCGTGAAGAAATTGAAGGTGACGATGTCCGCCCAGCGCGACTCGCCCCGCAGCAGGTCCAGCGCCAGCGTCACCTGAGCCGCGTGCTGCGGCAGGTCCCCCAGTGGTGGATAACGGGCCGCCCAGACGGTAAGTGCCGCGGCCATGACCAAAATGAAAAGCAGCGCACGTTCCGCCACCCGCACTGCGTCGCGGGCCTGCATCACCGGAAAATCAGCCTGAATATTCAAATTGCTCATGAGCGTGACAGGATGAAGACGCCGGCCAGAATCACGCCAATTCCCGTGGCACGCTCCGGCGTCAGGGCTTCACCCATGAACCGCCACGCAACGAAGGCGTTGACCGCATAACCAATGGAAACCATGGGGTACGCCACCATCACGTCCACGCGCGACAGCGCTGGAATCCACAGCAGCGTGCTCACGACATAACAGGCCAGGCCGCTCACGATCCAGGGCTGCATGCCTGCGCTCACGGCCAGCGCCAGGACACCGTGCGTGGCTTCCAGCGTGCCTGCCGCCAAGTGATCGGCGCCGACTTTCAACAGCAGTTGCCCCGCCGCATTGAGCAGCACACAGAACAAAATCAGCAGGAAATGCGCACGTTTCATAGCGCTGCTTCAACGCTCATTTCCGCATACGGGCGGCAAATGACCGCAGCGGTTTGAAAACCAGCTTAGCCAGAACACCTATGGATAAGAGAAAACCCCAATCCCAAATCGAAACATGCACACACCGATTTTTTTAATAGTTCCTCCCTTAAGGCCAATCATGCCCAGGAAAGTCCCGGGGCAGCCGGCATCTGGTTCGTTGTCCGGGCCAATGGACCAAGGGCAAAGCTTCATGAAGCCTGGGGAACGGCGCCTGGGCAAACGAGCCGCCCAGGCCAATACCCCTTTATCACGGGGGCTGTGGGTTGAAATTCAGGCGCAGCAGTTTGCCGGCGGGCAAACAACGGTCGGATGGGCTCAATCCCTCGCGGTCGTCAAGCCGGGATGCAGCTCCTGCAATTGCGCCTGCAGCGTCGCTTCGTCGCGCGCCGGCAGCTCGCAGGCGCCCTGGCGGCACAGGTAGGCTTCGCCGGCGCGCCGGCCTTCGAGCAGCGGCCACGCTTCGGGCTCGTCCCGCAGCAGCGTCGCCAGCGGCGCCAGGCTGCGGCGTGCCAGGGCCCACAGCGTTTCGCCGCCCGGGGTGGGCAGCGCCAGGTCCGCGCCCAGCTCGGCCAGCAGTTGGGCGTGCAGCAGGGCCGGCACGCCCAGCGGGGCCCGCTCCATCAGCTCGCCCAGGCGCTGCAGCGCCGCCACGGCGGCGTCGCGCCACTCGGCCCGGCCGCAGGGGCCGGACAGCCGCAGCAGCAGCTCGCAGGCCGCGGCCGTGCCGGAGGACACGGCGCCGTCCTGCAGGTCGCGGGCGCGCAGCGGCAGCGTGGGCGCGGGCTCGCTGTCGAAGAAACCTTCCGCTGCGTCGTGATGGCGGCGCATCACGCCTTCGGCCAGGCGCTGCGCGTGGCGCAGCCACCCGGCGTCGCCGGTGGCGGCGTGCAGCTCCAGCAGTCCCAGGCCGAGCTGGGCCTGGTCGGAGAGGTAGCTCTGCGGCCGCAGCACGCCTGCGCGCCAGGCGTGGTGCACGCGGTCCCCGCTCACCAGCGTCCGCAGCAGGAAGCGCGCGAGCCGCACCGCCGCGGCAACGAAGTCCTCCCGCTCCAGCAGCCGCCCGGCCTCGGCCAGGGCGCGCAAGGTCAGGCCGTTCCAGTCGGCCAGCACCTTGTCGTCGGTCAGCGGCCACACGCGCTGCGCGCGCGCGGCGTAAAGACGCCTGCGCACCGAGCGCTCCCAGTCTGCGAAGGCCAGCTCGTCCAGCCCCAGCGCCTCGCGCACGCGCGCCGGATCGCGCCGCTCCAGCACGTTGCGGCCGTGCTCCCAGTTGCCCTCGGCGGTGACGCCGTACAGCGCGGCGGCGGCTGGCGCGTCCTCGCCCAGCGGCGCCTGCAGCTGCTCCAGGGTCCAGACGTGGAAGCGCCCCTCCTCGCCCTCGGCGTCCGCGTCCTGCGCCGAGGCGAAGGCCTCGGGTGCGGCGGCCGGGTGCATCTCGCGCAGCAGGTAGTCCAGCGTGTCCTCGGCCACGAAGCGCAGCCGCGGCTCGCCGCAAAGCCGCCAGGCGCCGGCGTACACCCGTGCCAGCTGCGCGTTGTCGTAGAGCATCTTTTCGAAGTGCGGCACTTGCCAGCGCGCGTCGGTGGAGTAGCGCGCGAAGCCGCCGCCCAGGTGGTCGTACACGCCGCCCTCGGCCATGCGCCGCAGCGTGGGCAGCAGCATCTCGCGCGCGCGCTCCTGGCCCGAGGCCGCCAGCGCCAGCAGGTACTGCAGCAGCGGCCCCTGGGGGAACTTCGGCGCGGTGCCGAAGCCGCCGTGGGTGGCGTCGAAGCGCGCTTCGAGCGCTTCCAGCGCCATCGAATGCACCCGGGCGTGCGGCGGCTGGGGCCGCACCGAGACAGCAGCCACGCCCTGCTCCAGCAGCTCGTACAGCGTCTCGGCCTGCGACTCGACTTCCGCCCGCTCGTGCCGCCAGGCCTGGCGCACGGCGGTGAGCACCTCGGAAAAGCTCGACGCGCCCGGCCGCGGCCTGGGCGGGAAGTAGGTGCCGCCGAAGAAGGGTTTCAGCGCCGGCGTCAGGAACATGTTCATCGGCCAGCCGCCACGCCCGGTGAGCGCTTGCAGCGCACGCATGTAGACGTGGTCCACGTCGGGCAGCTCCTCGCGGTCCACCTTGATGGCGATGAAGTCCTCGGCCAGCTGGCGCGCGATGGCCTCGTCCTCGAAGCTCTCGCGTTCCATCACGTGGCACCAGTGGCAGGTGGCGTAGCCCACCGACAGCAGGATCGGCCGGTCCAGCGC